>JAICHT010000203.1 GCA_025924755.1 Chitinophagaceae bacterium
AACAACAGAACTACCAAATCAATGGGTACTTTTCTGCAAAATATCCGCAGGAAACAAATGCCTTGCGGCCGCCATTATCGCTGGTGCTGGATCATATAGATTACATCGTAAAACTGGTTGGTGTTGATTATGTAGGCTTAGGGTCAGATTTTGATGGCATTGAAAACTCACCACTGGGTTTGGATGGCGTGCAGGATTTTCCATCAATTACTAAAGAACTGCTGGCAAGAGGTTACAGCAAAAAAGATATTGATAAAATTTTAGGTGGAAATTTTTTAAGAGTGTTCAAGGCTAATATGAAATAGGCATGGATAAGTTTGAGCCTAGTAACAAATTTTATAATCCTCCAGTTAGTTTCAGGATTTATAAAGCTTTGTGTTAGTTCCATAATAATTTTCTTCAGGCATTTTATATAGGAGATGCCTGAAGAAATTGAAAACACTAAATTGATCTTTTGAGTTCCCGATGTTATTACATCACCTGCTTCAATATTTCCCGGTGGGAGCAGTCAACATGCTGCTTGAATTTTTCGTACCAATCTTTCCATTCTGTTTGGTTCATACCGCCCGTTAACGAGTTTTCGTAATCTGCTAACGAATTATAGCCTTCTTCCATAATAAGCCGGTACGCATCGCCTGTAAAATCGCTCAGCACCCGTAGATTTTGTGCATCCGGCAGCAGCTTTTTACTATTTGCCTCATCTAGCAAAGCTTTGGCATCTTTATAATGCCCGAACTTAAGATGAAAAATGTCTCTGATGATATACATAGAACCAGGTTTAATGGTGAATAATCGTAACCTGGTACGGCGAATGAGTATTACAAAGGAATACGGTGTATAAAGTTACATTTTTAACCGAATAGATTTTCTGCTCCCTGGTACAAATCAAAACTGGTATACTTCTTATAAATTGTTTAACGCTTTCAGCTAATACTGTAGTAGTTTATGAATAGTATCACCCAACCTCGCTTTTGCCAGAAAATTTTTTTCCAGTTCCATATTAAACGGTACCGGTGTATCTAAAGAAGCACAACGCATAATGGGAGCATCCAGATACTCAAAGCAATGCTCGCTGATCCATGCACTGATTTCTCCACCCAGGCCTCCGGTCAGCGTATCTTCATGCAATATCACTACTTTTCCGGTTCGCTTTACTGCTGCTTCTATAGCGGTATAATCCAGCGGCAACAGCGTTCGCAGGTCCAATATATCAATGGAAATTTCAGGGTGTTCTGCAGCATAATCTTCGGCCCAGTGTACTCCGGCGCCGTAGGTTATAATACCAATATCATTTCCGCTACGCACCTGCTTTGCTTTTCCTATTTCAATGGCATAATATTCATTGGGCACTTCGCCACTAATGCTTCGGTATAATACTTTATGTTCAAAATAAAGTACAGGGTTCGGATCGTTAATAGCCGCTACCATCAAGCCTTTTGCATCCATAGGCGTAGCGGGATATACTACCTTCAACCCGGGTACATGTGTAAACCATGCTTCATTACTTTGGCTATGAAACGGACCTGCACCTACACCGGCTCCGGTTGGCATCCGTATCACTACATCGGCCGGCTGACCCCAGCGGTAATGGATCTTGGCCAGATTGTTTACAATCTGGTTAAAGCCCACCGATACAAAATCGGCAAACTGCATTTCCATTACGCTTTTAAATCCTTCCAAACTTAAGCCAAGTGCAGCACCCACAATAGCACTTTCGCACAAAGGCGTGTTGCGCACCCGTTCCTTTCCAAACTCCTCCACAAAGCCTTCCGTTATTTTAAAAGCGCCGCCATATCCGGCAATATCCTGCCCCATTAAAATTAAATTGGAATGCT
Organism: Chitinophagaceae bacterium; assembly: GCA_025924755.1. Taxonomy (GTDB): domain Bacteria; phylum Bacteroidota; class Bacteroidia; order Chitinophagales; family Chitinophagaceae; genus Flavisolibacter. The sequence goes on from JAICHT010000203.1 coordinate 1,836, forward strand.
GCCGCATGCTTTGCTGCAATCCTTCTTTCACTGCATCTATAAAACGTTTTACAGGTGCACCTTTGCTAGTATAAGATAATGAAGCGTTGTTGATGACCGTTAGTTTGGCATTACCTGTATCAGGTTTTGAAACGTATACATCACGCAGCTCGTTTTCTGTTTTTACTATGATAGGCCTGCTATTAAACCCAATATTTATTTCTTCATCGATCTTTTGCTTTTGTTCGTTTTTAATTTGCGCAATTTCTTCAATACTTATAAGCTGTTGCTCCAGCAAATACGTTTCATAATTTTTGATAGGATCTTTCTTTTCCCACTCCACAAACAAATCGTTTGGCACATATTTAATACCGCTGGCTTCTTCGTGCCCCCGCATACGAAACGTCATACATTCCACCAGGTAAGGCTTTTGCTCGCGGATGCAATAGTTCCGGACACCTTTTATGGTGTCATATACCGCCAATATATTATTGCCATCCACCACTACCGACTCCATACCATAACCCTTTGCCTTATCTGCTAACTGTGCACAACGGTACTGCTCCGCTACTGGCGTACTTAATCCATATCCATTATTTTCAATGACAAAAATTACCGGCAGGTCCCATACGGCAGCGGTGTTCAGTGCCTCATGAAAATCGCCTTCGCTGGTGCCACCATCGCCCGTAAATGCTACCGAAACTTTTTGCTCACGGCGAAGCTTATGCGCTAATGCCGCACCGTCGGCAACCGCCAGTTGCGGGCCCAGGTGAGAAATCATTCCGCAGATATGATGTTTTGTACTACCAAAATGAAAGCTGCGTTCCCGCCCTTTGCTATAACCATCCGGGCTGCCCTGCCACTGCTGAAACAGTTGGCGCAAGGGCATATTGCGGGAAGTAAATACTCCTAAATTCCGGTGTAGTGGCATGATCCATTCATCGGGTTGCAGCGCCATTGTAACCCCTACGGATATAGCTTCCTGTCCAATACCGCTAAACCATTTTGATATCTTTCCCTGCCGCAGCAATACCAGCATTTTTTCTTCGATTAAGCGCGGCCACAAAAGATTTTTATAGAGATTTATTAATTCGCCGTCGCTTAAATTTTGTCGAAGAAATTGCATGATGAAATAAGTTATTGAAATAAGTACCCTGCACTACAGCCGTATTCTTTTGGCATATCATTAATATCCTGCATTTATACCACCACTAATTCATAAAAGTTTTCCGGGACCAAATATTTATTGGCCAGTTGCTGAAGTTCGCTTGCGGATACTGTTTTGATAGTATGAACCTGTTTATAAAAATAATCTTCTTCCAGGCTATTTAATATGATGCTTTTCCAGCGATTTATAATATGGAACGGCCCATCCAGATCGCCTAAAATAGTTCCTATCATATAATTTCGTACCAGCAATAACTCCTCATCACTAACGGGCTTTTTACGCAATTTCGCCATCTCTTTATACACTTCTGTAATCGTAGCTTCGCACACATCCCTGCCGGCTTCTGTGCTTATGATCCAAGCACTATGCTGCATATGGTTTTGGAGGTAACTATAGATGCCATAGGTATATCCTTTTTCTTCGCGGATGTTGCCCATAAGCCTTGATCCGAAAAAGCCGCCAAACACGTTATTTAATACCTGCGCTTTTATAAAATCGGGGTGATGGCGGTTAGGAAAAAGCGAACCTATACGGATAGCCCCCTGCACGCCGGTGGTATCATTTGTTACCCGGTATTTTTTCTCACCGGCCGGCTGTATGGCACTTTCCACTTTAGCTACTTCTCCATTATTTAAATCGCCAAAATGCTGGTTGAGAAGGTCAAAAATATTATCGGGAAGCTTGCCTGCTACAAATAATACCAGCTTGCCGTTTTGGTAATAATTTTTGTAAAATTCCAGCAACTGTTCACGGGTTATCGCATCAAAATCCTCGAAGCGGCTATAGCGCCCATATGGATGCTGCTCGCCAAACAAATAGGTATCAATTAAACGGCTGGCTACAAAATCGCTTTTCTTCAAATTCACATTCAACCGCTGCTTCATGTTTTGCTTATAGGTAGCAATTTCCTCTTGCGGAAAAACAGAATCTACCAGCAGTTCCTTTATCACCGGTAATAGATGGGGCAGGTATTTAGACAGGCAGTGCAGGTTGAGCGTAGCCGTTTCATTATTACAACTGCGGTTTAAGTACGCACCATAATATTCAAAATGATCATTGATCTGGAAAGCCGTTTTGGTAGTGGTGCCGTTCTTTAATAAAAAATTGGTACTGGCAGCCACAAGGTTCGCTTTTTCAAAACTATTACCAGCCATAAACACCCATTCTACCTGCAGCACATCTTCTGTACCGGCTTCTATGGAATATACCGGCACACCATTATTTAAAACAAATTTTTGATAGGGCTTTAGCTGTAAGTTAAATTCCACCGCGTCTTTTATAGCCGGCGGCTGCTTTCTGTTTATCAGTTCCATGCTTAATTATTATTTGACAAATACCAAAGGGTACTGCAATTGGTTTCTTTAAAAATCTGGTTGGTTTCCTGCTGTATATCTTCCGCGGTTACCTTATGATAGCGGCTCAGTTCGGTATTCATTAGGTTAGCGTTGCCTAAAAGTTCGTAAAAAGCTAAGCTGTTGGCCCGGTTCATAATACTCATATCTTCAAAAGCAATGGCGCTTTCTGTTTTATTCTTTACTTTTTGCAGTTCGGTTTCCGAAATTTTTTCAGCTTTCAGCTTTTCAATTTCCTCGTGGATGGCCGCTTCCGCCGCTTCCATTTTCACTCCTTTTACCAGCTTGCCTTCAATAGCCAATAAGCCCGCATCTACCGTACCGTGATGGTGGCATTCAATATTGCTGAACAATTTTTTTTCCTTTACCAATGCCTGGTACAGCCGCGAAGAGCCGCCCCCACTCAATATCTCTGTAATTAAATCGGCAGCGTAATAGCGCTGATCCAGCCTGGAATACATATGCCAGCATTTGTACAATGCATCGAGTGGCACATCGGCATACACTTCTAACTTTCTTTGAGTAGTTTGTTCCGGTTCGGCAGGTAGCTGCCGCACATACCTTTCGCCTGCTTCAATAGGGCCAAACCATTTTTCGGCAAGCTCTTTCACTTTATCTACCGTTACATTCCCGGCCACTACCAATATGGCATTTACCGGGCGGTAATGTTTAAAAAAGAAATCTTTTACGTCTTTCAACTTTACATTTTCAATATGTGATAATTCTTTGCCGATCGTCATCCATCGGTACGGATGCACCTGGTAAGCCAGTTCCCGAAGTTTCATCCACACATCGCCATAGGGCTTGTTTAAATAGTGTTCCTTAAATTCTTCACACACCACTTTTCGTTGCACCTCCAGGCTTTTTTTACTGAATGCAAGCGATAGCATCCGATCACTTTCGAGCCAAAAAGCCGTTTCTAAATTTTCTGCCGGCAGTTGTATATAGTAGTTGGTTAAATCGCTGGTGGTATACGCATTATTTTCGCCACCGGCCATTTGCAGCGGCGCATCATATTCGGGTATATTAACGGAGCCACCAAACATTAAATGTTCAAAAAGGTGGGCAAAGCCTGTTTTGCCGGGGTCTTCATCCTTAGCGCCTACATCATACATTACATTTACCACCGCCATAGGTGTAGATACATCGGTATGCACTATAACCCTTAATCCATTGGAGAGGGAAAATCGTTCAAAGTTCATCATAGCATGTAAAAGTATAGAAAGAAGCAAAAGTAGGACAAGCTGCAATCGTTAAAGAATGCTTTTTGTTTTAAATTCAATATTCATCATCTCTCCTTTGCGGCGGATGACCATTTTTATTTTTCCCGGCGTGCCCTGCAGTTCGGATTTATATTGTGAGAGGTTTTGATTAAAAATTTTGTTGATGCCCACAATTATATCTTCTTCTTTAATGCCCGCAGCTTCGGCAGGCGAGCCTTTAGCTACATCGCCTGCAATGATATAGCCGTTTACAAAATAAAGCTCCAGACCACTATATGCATAATCAAAGGCATCGTTGTAGTGCGAGTTGGGCGTTATATAAATATCCCTTCTATCGTAATTGAGTATCACGTTAAACCGCCGCAGCAGGTCGTTGCCAATTAAGCCGCCCAGATAAGGGTAGGAGGTTACATTATATTCGTCGTTAAACACATATACCGGCACGTTCCTGAACTTATAGGGCCCCAGTTTTACTTCTTTAACTACGGAGGTTTGCATCTCTACTTTACCTCCCAGACCTTCCGCTTCTTTTACAAAGAACTTTCTTTTACTATTAAAAATAGCGCTGTCTTTTACAAAATCGTTGGTAAGCAGCATGCACAGGCCGGCACCCATATCGTATAAAAAACGGGCATCTACAGTCACAGCATCTTTTACTTTTACAACCTGCACCGGCAAGGTATTGATATAGGGCTTTAGTAAGTAGCCCCCATGCGGGTATTTAAAGGTACCGCGGGTCCAAAACTCAATTTTAGAGCTATCGTAATTTATTTTTATGATATACCGGCTTAATACGGCATACCCGATGATGCCATCAATCTTTTCGCCATATACGCTGCTTAGTATTTCGTAATCGTTTACATGAAAATTTAAGCTGTCGATAGTGAGGTTGGGAAAACGCAGTTTTTCATTATTTAAAAAACTTACCTGCTTGATACCCGCAATGCCCCGGATGGTACGCGAAGAAGGTGTTGGCTTTAAGCCGAAATACTGAACGGTCAAAGAATCCAGCGAAATACCGCCACTGCCTGAATCTAAAATAAAATTCAGCGTATCAGGAGAATTGTTGGTGTAATTAATTACTTCAAATCCGTCTAAAGTATTTTCGGTATCATTCAGCGTTACATCAA
>JAICHT010000204.1 GCA_025924755.1 Chitinophagaceae bacterium
TATTGTCTATAAGGCACCAAACCTGCCGGGGCTGGCACTGAAATACGGACATTGCTAAAAACGCCGGTCTCCAATACATCTGCATTATGCGATCCTACAAAAAGACCCACATATACTTCATCGCCCAGGTCAATATCGGATATGGTATCCGTTTCAAACGTGTCGCCATAAATAGCAGCACGCATAATATATTGATTGCCCTTTCTTTCCAGTTGCAGAATATTTGCTTTGGTCATCTTTAGCTTTTGCTCTTCGGTTTGCGCACCAGTAGTGCGGCGAAACTGGAGCGATGTAAGCCCGTCGCCATGTTCTACTGCATTCACATGCGCAGAATTGCTATCGAGGCTTTTACGAACCATCCATCCTACTTTACGATGATAATTTACCCAGTTGCCGAGGAACTCTGCTTTTGTATAAAGAATAAAGTCTCCTTTCATTTTTTTCCATACGTATTGAAATTCGTCATGGTCGCCCCACACATTATAACCGGCGCCAGATATGATATACTGGCCGGTAGCAGGAATAAAAGTAGCTGACCCGGTTTTGACATTGGCACCCACATCTCCATGTCCGTCAAATATGCCTATAGCGCCTTCTTGGGCCAGGGCAGGCTGACATACAACAGCGGTTAGGCTTATAAATAAAAAGCAAAATTGTAAAGTAAATTTTTTCATTTTTTGACTCTGAATTTTTAGTATTGAAATAGAAAGGTTATCGGGCAAGTTGCAGTGAACGAGGCAGGTTTCACAAAATCATATGGCATACTATAAGTTTAATGCTGAGAGTTTCAATCGCTATATTAAAATTAGGGAATTGAAAGTCAATCTTCAATTTAAGTATTGGAACCTACTATCAAGAAAATAATCGTATATTTTACACTATTAAAAAGATGCTTTGCACTAAGTACCTAATGCCGATACAAAAGCATTATGCGCAACAGCCGAATGCAGGTATTAAAACATCTGGAATGAATACAGTAATGGATTTTAGCTGAGGCTTCCCTGCTATAAACCAGTATGGAACTTATTTAATGAAATCTTGCAACAATTAAAAAAACTACCACAGCACCTACCAATCCATACATGAATACCGCATATGCTATTTTTAGCATCCGGTATTTTTTACTTAATACAATACCTTGCTGATATACATCCCGGGTAAGGCTTAAGTACAAAAATTCCGGATCGTCCATTACTTTCATAATACCCGAATAATAGGCGTCAAAATCCATACGGTAATAATTGCCAAAAAAGAGCAGGTTAATTTTCTTATCATCTATATCATTTTGAGTAAATCTTCCTTGTGGCAAATGCGGCCTGGTAGCAAGCATAGAAAAAACAATGGTTACCAAATTAACCAGCAGCAGCAATGTGATAGGAATGAGCAATGTGGCAGGAACGGTCAGGTATGTATCATCTTCCAACTTTTTTGCAAATACCGATAACAATACAGAAATGATAATGGAGTTAACGGTGATCATAATATGGGCTTTCGTATCGGCCATATAGCTTAGCCGCTGGTTATTGCTGGAGCTGATACGAAACATCGTTTCCATGCTTTTATTGGGTCTATGCTTCTTTTTTACTTCGTCCGTGTTTTCAATAGCACTTTCAGTATGTTCTGTACTATTGGCGTATACGTAAGCCGGCACCTCTTGCCTTTCGCCTAATTTATTTTTCAGGTCTTTAATGTGCTCTTGTTTATTTCTGTTTAGGTTCTGTCGGCAATAGTCGGTGAAATAATGGTGGTCTTCTAATAGCCGAAGCGTCTTTTTAAACCATTTTCTTTTACCAATAACTTTATGATTCAACAGGGCTGTTTCCTGCCGTAACAGTTTACTTCTTTTAATAAAATCATCGGTTCCTAAATCGTATAAATCGGCATCGCAAATGATTTCCTCTAATAAGTTCACAGGCTTTTGGGGTAGCTGTGTAGCAAGAATGCAGCCTTTAACAGCCTGTATGGTAGCATCCTCTATTTGTTGATCTTTTAAAAACAACTCCGCTTTTTTTGCTCCTACTACTTCATGGCCGGACACCTGTTCAAAATAACCGGTATCATGAAACCAGGCAGCTGTAGTTACGATAAAAAAATCTTTTTCATTTAAATGGTAATATCCTGCTATTTCCGCAGCAACTTTTACTACCTGCTCAGTATGCAAACGGCTGTGATATAAAAATTTAGAAGCATCATGAGTTTTAAAAAGCAGCAGTACGTGATTTTTTACTTTTTCTGCTAAAACGATATAATCCATAATCGTGTAATTATTTATTCTGTTTGAATAACTATATAAAAGTTGTCGTTCAGAAGTTACTTAGCTATTTTATAGAAAAACGGATTATGGAGTTTCATTGGAAGTAAAGTAAATTTTATAATTTTTTCGATCAAAATCAAATAAGAGGCTGATGTATTTTATTTAAATTTATTTCATTCACAAAGAATGGAATACTTATTATACTATTAGCTTGGTGTTATAAAAAACATTCCCTTACGGGCAGCAACTATGTAAAGGCCATTATCGAGGCAAATTCCGAAATGAAGATTAAAAGAGCTATTGTTTCTTGTACTGAAATGCGCCTCATCCTAAAAATCTGGATAATTATTTTGAATTGATCAGTAAAAGTTATCAAGGCTTTATGCAGGTATTCTTATGATATTCCATAAATTATTCCTTAAACAAGTATTCCATTTTAATAAATTTTGTAATCCTGGCTGACATTTCCGAACCTGTGCGTGAAGTATAAGTATCGTGATAGAAGTAATTATATTTGTGAAAATTAGTTTTAGCAAGTGGAAATTACCAGATGGGTATTGCGGATAAGCTCCGTATGGTCATTGTGAAAATGCGTGTACAGACCAAAAAAATCTGTGATCCATTGGGTTGGCAGAAGAGCTATAGTAAAGCATAACCCGACGCAAAATTATGGGCTTATATTTAGGGAGGCAGCGTTTTGGATAGAAAATTTAATCTTACAGCTATACAGAGAACCAACTTAAATATTCTCTAAGAATTGAAAAAACAATCAGTGCCAGCTTAATAAATATAAATACAGCCATGCAATATGATATTGTCATTATAGGAGGAGGCATTGTAGGTTTAGCAACGGCATACCGGCTTACCGAGGCCAATCCTCAACTTAAAATTGCCCTGCTTGAAAAAGAAAACGCTTTGGCCAGGCACCAAACCGGTAATAACAGCGGCGTTATTCATTCGGGCATCTATTACAAACCCGGTAGTTTAAAAGCATTAAACTGTATCAGGGGCTATCACCAGCTTATTGAGTTTTGCGATATACATAATATTGCCTACGAACTTTGCGGAAAAATTATAGTGGCTACGGATAAAAATGAAATTACCGCTCTCAATAATGTTTTTGAAAGAGGTGTGCAAAATGGTTTGGAAGGTATCCGCAAAATTAATGTGGAAGAAATAAAACAAATTGAGCCTCACTGTAGCGGAATAGAAGGGATTTTTGTACCCCAAACCGGCATTATCAACTATACACAGGTATCTTTAAAATATGCCGAATTATTCAAGGAAGCCGGAGGAAAGATTTTCTTAAATGAAAAGGTAACAGCTGTTAATACACAGGGTAACTTATCAGAAGTAATTACAGAAAATACAACGTACACTACAAAATTAATAGTGAATTGCGCCGGTTTGTTTTCCGATAAAATTGCAGCTATTAATTTAGGCAAAGTAGACGTGCGTATTATTCCTTTCCGGGGTGAATATTACGAGATAAAAAAAGAAAAACAGTACCTGGTTAAAAACCTCATTTACCCGGTACCCGATCCGAACTTCCCGTTTTTAGGCGTGCATTATACCCGCATGATTGGTGGTGGAGTAGAAGCGGGCCCAAATGCGGTCTTTGCTTTTAAAAGAGAAGGGTATAAACGTACCGATTTTAATATTAACGATGTAGCTGAATCGCTTGCGTGGCCCGGGTTTCGTAAGGTTGCGGCCAAATACTGGAAAACCGGGCTGGGCGAATACTATCGCTCCTTTTCGAAAGCAGCGTTTACGAAAGCCTTGCAAAAATTAATACCGGAGATACAGGAAAATGATTTGGTACCCGGCGGCGCCGGCGTACGGGCACAGGCCTGCGACCGTACAGGCGGCCTGGTGGACGATTTTATGATTTTAGAAGATAAGCACAGCATTAACGTATGTAATGCACCGTCACCGGCAGCTACGTCTTCTCTTTCTATCGGGCAAACCGTGTCTAAAATGATATTGAAACGGTTTGATGCGGTGACTCTTTAACTTTTTTTATTTACTGAACTAAGGCTTGCCAATTTTATAGTACACATTGAGCAAGCCTTAGTTATGAAATACTTGTTCTAAACCTTTTCGATTGAAAAGTTCTACTTCAAAACCAACTATACAGTTACTATTATCGCACGGATTTGCATGGTGCTTTACCTGATAGTAGCTTGTTGGTTGCTATTTTTTAGAATGGGCGCAACCAACCGCGAAACCTATTATAAAGCCTATGCGCCAAGAGAGTGTCATATTGTTCCGTTTTTCATCTGTTTAGGTGCTTTTATTATGTATTAAATAGCAATAGCGATCCATGAAAACTAATTTTCCTCCAGCACCGTTGTATCTTCAGGTGTAGGCACCCACTTGGAGGTTATTAATTTTGCATAGCGTTTACCTGTTGCTTCTGGAGCTTCTTCTTCAGGCTTAGGTTGCTTGTAATATAAAACGCCTATGCCTGCAAAAAACAAGGTAAATAACAACCCTATAAGCCAGGTGCAGCCCATTGCTTTACCGGCATAAGCAATGGCAATAAATAAAAGGTTGATGCTAACGAGTAAAAATGTTATTTGCTGATGAGAAAGTTTTTTGTTTAATAAGATGTGGTGAACATGATTTTTATCAGCGCTGAAGGGAGAACGCCGGTTCATAATCCTGATACTAAATACACGCAGTGTATCTAATAAAGGAATCAAAACAATGCTAAATCCAATTGCCGGAGCAGCAATAACAGGAAAACGTACATTGCCGACTGAAATATTAATAAACTTAATGACCAGTATTGCGCAAATAAGCCCTATTAAAAGCGAGCCCGAATCGCCCATAAATATTTTAGCCGGTTGAAAATTGAATATAAGAAACGCTCCTAAGCTACCCGCCATGGAAAAAGAAAGAATGGCGTAGGGCATGATTCCCACCTTCCAAAAATACAAGCCTAACACAGTAGTTGCCATTAACCCCAAGGATCCTGCAAGCCCGTCTATACCATCTATCAGGTTAAATGAGTTTATGATAAGTACGATGGTAAAATAAGTAAGCAATAAACTGACGGCTTCCGGCAATTCATGTATCCCTAAAAAGCCGTACATGCTTTTTATCTGTATGCCGCCTTTATAAATAATAAGAAACGCCGCCAGCAACTGGCCAATAAACTTTTTTGATGGTGCTAAAATAAGGATATCATCCTTTAACCCCAGGAAAAAAATAACAATAGAAGCCGCAATAAAATATTGGAACTCGTGAGCCTTTGCAAAAGTAGCGGACACCAAAACCGCCAATGTGAAGCCAGCAAAAATTGCCAGTCCACCAAGCGAGGCTATTGCAGCTGTATGAACTTTTCTTGAATTAGGCGCGTCGTACAGTTTCTTTTGATCTGCTATGGTAATTACTACAGGCACTGTTACAAACGTGATAATAAAAGAAAGAGCTACAGGCAAAAAAATATCAAACATCGCGGTAACTTTAATAGTAAAAAACCCGGTTAACTTTCAATGGGTTAGTAAATTAAAAGCAAGTATACTGAAGCAATAACCGTAGGTTACGATCTGTATGGAATATGCGAAAGTGTTTTAAATCGTAATTTTATCAGTTGCTCTTTAACTACAAATTGAAATATTTTTCGAAGCGGTTTAAGTAAAGCGTAAAAAAATACGGGCTAAGATTGTTTAGCTCCCAGGCCAGTTTATCTTCTTTATTAGCTTTTAAGCACTTCTTTAACGATCCGTTACTTACACCGCCTGCCCGCATTTTCACCAGCACTTCTGGTAAATAACCTGCATTGAACTTGTATTTAAAAAGTATCAGCTTTTAATAATTCTTTTGTATTTACTCTTTTGGTAAATACGGGGTTTAGTGCCGAATCTCTTAGCTTCATGACATTACTAATAGTTGCTAACGAATTAACACTCTATAACTAAAGGTGACGTTTACGGATATTGGAATACAAAACTTTAAATGTTGGGTTTAACCAGATATAGGATCATGCTTCAGCAATAGCTTATTGAAATGACACTTTTGCCAGCAATTGTTTGAGAGGATTAATAAAGCGGCTTGATATGGATACTGAACGAGTAAGAATGAATCTTAATTATAAGGCTAATAAATCAGCCAATGCAATATCAATATTAGCAAATGCCGATGACAAACCCAAAAATTGTTAAAATTATTTAATATGAATTTTAATTAAATACAAAAAAACAGGACAACTCTACCATATCTACTTTATATATAATCTGACTAAGAAATCAATCAATAAATGACTGCGTTCTCACACAAAATATACAACTTCATAGGAGTTTTATTATAATGGATTTTACAATTTTAAAACAGAAGTTATTTATCTACTAAACACCTTAGTCCGTTACAATGGAATTGAGTACTTCCCGCTTAAGCGATTCGGCAAATACCAGTCCCTCCGTGA
>JAICHT010000205.1 GCA_025924755.1 Chitinophagaceae bacterium
AATTCTTCGGATCCATCCGCCCAGGGCTCCTTCAAACTTATATTGCTTTAGATGCTTAAACACTTTTACAAAACCTTCCTGCAACACATCTTCCGCATCTGCTGAAGACTTGGTATAGCGGTAACAAACACCCAGCATAGCAGGTGCAAAATGCTCATACAACTGCCGTTGTGCCGCAGCTTTTTCTTTTAAGCATTCTTTTACCAGCCGGTGGTCATCCATTCTACAGTAAATATATAAGGGCTTGACAACTATTACTAATCAAGCGTTGCAGCAGCACTCCATTCTTTTTGAGCTTGCATTTTAATAAGGGGAAGGTGGGAAGAGACCTATTACTCCTTTTCTTCTATTTGTTTAAGGTTTGCAAGCCCCTGTTCCATCATCACGCCAAAAGTGTTTTCGTAAAACAGGCTGGAGAATTTTTGCCACGGGTACCAGGGTAGCTTAAAATCCATATACCATTGCAGCGTTACCGAATCGCTATTGGAAAAATGATGCAGCTGCCAGCCACTGGTAAACGGCCTTTTTTCTGCCTGTTGCATTTGCACTACTACTTCAGAATCGTTTTGTAAAATTGGAGTAACCGTGATGGGCTTATTGGTCTTATTGGATGAATAAGCCGGGTGCCACTCGTGCCATTTGCCGGTATCTTTTATCAGCCCTATAACGCTATCGCTGCCTGCTTTTAAATTGATAGCTTTTGATATGCGGATATGCGATGGAATTTGCAAGGAGATTGCAGTTAAAATTCCAAAGAAAATAAGTATACTAATAAGTGCCAGCTTAATCATTCTCACAATAAAAATTTACTCCCAACGAAATACTTTGATTGCAACACCATATATGACTATGCCCCACAGGATGAGCACCCCGATCTGCAACCAGCAGTCGCTTAAATGAGCGCCTTCAAAAGCAATTTTGCGCATAGCGTCATTAAAATAAGTAAGGGGCAATATGCGGCAGATTGGTTGCAGCCACGCCGGAAAAACATCAATGGAAAAAAAAGTTCCGGCCAATAAAAACTGCGGCAAGGTAACAATATTGGCTAAAGGCGGAATGGTGCTTTCGTTGTTTGCCAGTCCGCTTACCACAAAACCAAAGCCCATAAAAACCAATAAGGCAATGAAACTCAGCACCATAATTTCTAAAAAGGTAAGCCAGCCGTGTACCAGTGTAAAATGAAAAAAGAAATGGCCGATTGCAATAATGATAACAGCCGTAATTAATTGAAAAATGACCCGGCTCAACCCCTCGCCCAATACAATATAACTTCTGTTAATGGGGGTAGCATAAAACCGTTTTAATACCAGCTGCTGCCGCAGGTTAAAAAACAAAAAAGCCACGCCAAACACACCGGAGCTTAACAGCGAAAAGCCCAACTGGCCGGGTAAAATAAAATCAATCGTGCGATATTCCCGAACCGTTGTGATCTGCGGAGCTACCTGTGCATAGGTTTGCTGTTGCTGAAAGGTGGACCTGTCTATCTTTGATATGATGTTTTCCAGCAGCGGCAAAAAAGTAGCAAATTTATCGGCACTGGCTGTAGTAGCATTAAACTTTACCAGGTAGCTAAAATTTTTACCCGGAACATTTGCTTTCTCTATATCCAATACACCGGTTATTCTGCCTTTTGACAAATCTTCCTGTAGTGCAGCGGCATTTTTTTCGGTAACGAATTTTACATTCTTAAAACTTTTAAGCGAATCAATCACCCCGTTACTGGTATCGCTGTTTGGAGCCAGCACCACTTTGTAAGAAGGACCGCCGCCGCTTCCGATAAAGCCAAAAACCAAAATAAAAATCAAGGGGAAAAAAATACTGAACACCACCGCTGAAGGGCTACGCAAAATAGCTCTCAGGCTGCCTTTGGTGATGGCCAGCATAGCGGTAATTTGATTGTAAGTTGTAGGCATCAATAATAAATTCGCCGCAAAAGTAGCTTTAATGTATATAGAATTCAAAAGGCATACGGGCCTGTACCGTATTGCACATTTGCCGGATGCGGATTAACTGCTGAAATACTTTAAAATTTTCTGTACCTATCTGCGCTTTAATATTGGCTGCTGGCTCGTCCTGGTCTCTGTTGAGCAGCCGGTTTATCCAGCTTTCATTTTCGGGATATTCTCGTAAACGGTAATCCGATGTTTTTGCCATACGGGCTGCGCAATCAATAGCAGTCTGTAATGAACCCATTTTATCTACAAGGCCAATTTTCAATGCATCTTCCCCGCTCCACACGCGGCCCTGAGCTATACTATCCACAAATGCCACATCTTTTCTTCTGCCTTGGGCCACACGTTGTTTAAAACGCATATACATCCGGTCTACCCCAGCTTGTGCAAAACGCCTTTCCGCATCGGTCATTGGCCGGTAAATAGCACCGGCATCCGCATAGGTAGCCGTTTTTACACCGTCGAACGTGACACCAAGTTTATTTTTAAAGAAATCTTCCGTATTGGGTACTAACGAAAACACACCGATGGAACCTGTGATAGTATTAGGATTTGAAAAAATACTATCAGCGCCGGCAGCAATATAATAGCCACCCGATGCAGCCACATCGCCAAAGCTTACTATTACCGGCTTATCCTGCTTGGCCAATGTGAGCTCCCGCCAGATGTTTTCACTGGCCAGTGCACTGCCACCACCCGAATTAATCCGCAGCACAATGGCTTTGATTTTTTTATCCAGCCGTGCTTTGCGTACCAGCTTCACAAACTTTTCCCCGCCAATATTATTGTTGCTTCCCGGCCCATCTACAATATCGCCTTCGGCATATATCACTGCAATACGGTCGCTGCCGCTTTTTTGATAATCGGCTGCGTCGGCATATTTATCAATGGTAATAAAATTGAGCTTGTCATATTTTCCAATATGCAAGCGCTGCTTTATCACATCTTTTACGCCATCATCATACTTCAACCCATCCACCAGTTTATTATTCAACGCATCGTCGGCAGTCTGTATGGCTCCGGTATTGGCTAAGTTGTGTAAGGTAGCGGTATCTATTTTCCGCTGTTCAGCAGCTTGCATTAAAAAGTAGCTGTACAAGTTATTTAACCATACCGTAGTTTGCAACCTGTTTTCAGGGGACATTTTATCAAACCGCAGGGATTCGGTAGCGCTTTTAAACTTTCCCGCATAAAAAACCTGCACCTTCATATCTAACTTATCCAGCATGCCTTTTATAAAAGGGATATCTGTATTAAAACCCGACCAGTCTAAATTTCCAATTGGATTTAGAAAAATACGATCGGCCACGTTTGCTACAAAATAGGCTTTCTGCGTCATCATATCACCATGCGCTATCACAAACTTTTTAGACGTTTTAAAATCCAGCAAGGCATTGCGCAGTTCATTACAGCTGGCATACCCGTTTTCATTATCATTCGCTACCAGGTACACGCCTGAAATATGGTCGTCGGTTTTAGCATAGCGCAAAAGGCGGATCACATCATACAAACCCGGCGTACTGCTATTAATGGATGGGAAACTGCCGGGCTGCTCCCGTTCATGAAACTGTTGGTTTAAATCAATAACCAGTACGGACTTCTCTTCTACCTTCGGCTTTTTGGAAGAGGCGCTGCTTACTATACCTACTACAATAAAAATAACAATAGCCACTAAAGTAATCAGGGCGAGAAGGGAGGCTAAAAATATTTTAAAGAAACTTCTCATAGCGGTTCTTAATTGAATTGCTCAAAAATAAAAGATATTTGATGCGGTTTGATGGTTTAAGTTATGAATGTAGCGTATTTATTGACAGGAGGAAATATTGGCAACCGGTTGCAACAGCTTTCTGATGCCAAAGATGCAATAGCGGAAAATTGTGGGGTGATATCCAACGCATCGGCTGTATATGAAACGGAAGCCTGGGGCTTGAAAGACCAGGAAAAATTTTTAAACCAAGCGCTGGAACTGCAAACCAGCTTAGATGCAGCAAAGCTGTTGCAATGTATATTAAACGTAGAGCAAACCCTTGGCCGTAAACGCCAAATGAAATACGGCCCCCGCACCATTGATATTGACATTCTGCTTTTCAACAATGATATTATCCAGACTGAGGATTTGATCGTGCCGCATCCGGAACTGCCCAACCGCCGTTTTGCACTGGAATGTCTGGCACAGATTGCAGCAGGTATTGTTCATCCTGTGTTGCACAAAAGTATCGCGCAGTTATTAACAGAGTGTACCGACACTTTAAAGGTGTATAAATTTTAAACGGCTTCTTTTAACCATATCATTTTTAATTCATTTACTTTGCCGCACCGGATATAAGCTACATTGATGAAGTATAATTTTATTACGATTGAAGGAAACATTGGTGCCGGAAAAACCACGCTGGCGCATTTGCTGGCCAAGCATTACAATGCACGGTTGATACTGGAAGGTTTTGCTGACAATCCTTTTTTGCCAAAGTTTTACGAAAGCCCGCAACAGTTTGCATTTCCGCTGGAGCTTTTTTTTATGGCAGAACGCTATAAGCAATTGAAGGAACTGATACAGCAAAAAGATTTATTTCAGAACGTTACTATCTCTGATTATTTATTTACCAAGTGTTTGTTATTTGCCAAAGTCAATCTGCCCGAAGATGAGTACCACTTATACCAGCGCCTTTTCGAAATTATTCACCAGCAGTTGGTGCACCCCGATATATTAATATACCTGCATTCACCGGTGGCGCGGCTGCAGGAAAACATTCGCAAGCGCAACCGCATGTATGAGCAAAAAATTCCGGATGCGTATTTATTGAGCCTGCAGGAAACCTATATTAATTATATAAAGCAGCACAATATTAAAACCATTTTTGTAGATGCCTCCAAAGCCGATTTTTTAGGTAATCCACAGCATATGCAGGCCATAACCGATGCGCTGGAAAAAGATTACGACAACGGGCAGCATTTTTTAAGTTTGCCCTGATTTTTTGGTACCGGCTTTTGCATTTCTGTTCACTGCCGGTTGTGTCACTCCCTGCATCGTTCTGTACGCTATTCATCATTTATATTTGCAGACTTTACTTATCACGAATGAGATCAGAGAGTTTAGCCCCCTTACAACACCGAGAGTACCGCTTGTATATTTTAGTACGTTTTTTTTATACAATGGCGTTGCGTATGGTAGCTACGTCGGTAGCCTATCAATTATTTCAGCTCACAAAAAGTTCATTTTCCATTGGCGTGGTGGGCTTATCTGAGTTTGTGCCGGTGTTTTCGCTGGCGCTTTATGCCGGTCATGTCATTGATAAATCGGACAAACGAACCTTATGGCTGCGAGGCATCAGTTCTTATTCTATTTGTGCCATAGCCTTATTGGTAATTACGATGCCTGCAATTGAAAGACATTTAAGTGAAACGGTATTAGAATTAAGCTTTTATATCATCATCTTTTTAACCGGCGTTATCCGTGCATTTGCCGGGCCTACTTCCAGTGCTATTGTGGCGCAGTTGGTGCCGCGTGCCATCTTGCCATTTGCAGCCAATATCAGTACCACTTCCTACCTGGTGGCTTCAATAGTAGGCCATGCTTCCGCCGGGTTTTTCATCGCTTGGTTTGGCGTGCATGCCACCTTTTATATTATCCTGCTGTATGTACTTATCGCTGCGTTCATTGTATCAAGAATTTCGAAAAAACCGGTACAACATACTAATAAAACCATTAAGGCGTGGGACAGTGTAAAAGCTGGATTGAACTATGTGTTTCATCATAAAATATTATTAGCGGCCATATCGCTCGATCTATTTGCCGTGCTTTTTGGCGGCGCTGTAGCCCTGATACCGGAATTTGCCGACCGCATTTTAAAAGTGGGCCCTATTGGCTTCGGCTGGCTGAACGCCGCTATGGACATCGGTTCTATGATAATGATCATTACCATTACGCTGATGCCGTTGCGCCGCAAGCAGGGCACCATCCTACTATTTGCAGTCATTGCCTTTGGGCTTTGTATCATTGTATTCGGACTTTCCCGTATTTTCTGGATGTCGTTTAGCGCTTTAATGATTGCCGGAATGTTGGATGGCATCAGTGTAGTAACCCGCGGAACCATTTACCAAATTACCACGCCCGACGATATGCGGGGACGGGTAAGCGCTGTAAACTCCATGTTTGTCAATTCATCTAACGAACTGGGACAGTTTGAAAGCGGCTTTATGGCCCGGATGCTGGGAACGGTTCCATCTGTAATTTTCGGCGGCTGTATGACCATGCTGGTAGTAATTGTCACCTGGATAAAAGCACCAGGATTACGTAAATTTGAATACTGATAAACATTTTCTGTATTTGCTTGTTTTTATAACTCATAATTAATTACTATGCAACGTCGCCACTTTTTACGAAATACCAGCCTTTTAGCCGGAGCAGCTTTACTCATTCAAAAGCAAAGCCTTGCCGCTGTTTTTAATACTGATCCTGCCAATATCCGGATGCTTCGAAACAATGTAGGCATCTTTACAGAACGGGGCGGCACTATCGGTTTTTTATTAACCAAAGAAGGTATCATAGTTATTGACGCGCAGTTTCCGGATACGGCTCCGCATTTTATTGACGAAGTAAAAAAACGCAGCCAAAGTCCATTTAAATATCTTTTAAATACGCATCATCACCCCGATCATACCTCCGGCAATATTGCTTTTAAAGGATTGGTGGAGCATGT
>JAICHT010000206.1 GCA_025924755.1 Chitinophagaceae bacterium
GTGGTATTTGGTTTTCCATCTTCAGTAACTCCAGGAAAAAGAACACCACCACCAGAAGCAGGGTCATCTCTCTTAGGCTTTCCAAGATCGTTTAAACCCGCAGTATTTGCAGTTAAGCCTGTTCCCTGGCCATACCATTGGTCAACGGAATATACAGAGCCACCTTGCTTTGCATCAATCAAAAAACTCAAGGATAAGTTTTTGAAACTAAAGGTATTGTTTATACCTCCTGTCCAGTCTGGAGTTATATTACCTACAATGTTATTTGTAGATTGTGTTTTTCTATAATACCCATCTGCATCTACGGTTTTCTGACCGCTAACAGAGTCATAGATAAACTGGCTGCCTTTTAAAACACCATATGGCTGGCCTACTACGGCATTCAAGGTTACACCTCCCTGGAAGGTTCCTAATAAAAGATTTTGTGTACCTGTAGTTAAGCTCACTACCTTATTTTTAAGCTTAGTCCAGTTAACGTTCATATTCCAAGAAAAATCCCTGGTTTTAACCGGCGTCAGGTTTACAGAAACTTCAAACCCTTTATTCTCCACATTACCGGCATTGATAATTTGAGTAGTATATCCTGTAGCACCAGATATGGTAACAGGGATAATCTGATCTACTGTATTGGTTTTGAAATAGGTTACATCAAAACCTAACCTGCTTTGTAAGAAAGACATTTCAAGGCCGCCTTCATAGCTCTTTGTTCTTTCCGGTTTAAGCTGGCTGTTTTTTTCAGTGCTGTTTACTGAAAATAAAGGCACACCATTAAATGGAGTAGGCTGTGTATAAGAGTTGACAAGATAGTCAAACGGTGCATCGCTGCCTACTTCCGCATAATTTAACCTCAGTTTCCCGAAGCTAAGCCAGTTTGCGCTAGGCAGTAATTTGGAAAACACAAATCCACCGGAAACAGAAGGATAAAAATAGGCGTTGTGACCTACAGGCAAAGTGGAGGATTGATCTCTCCTGGCTGTAGCGTCTAATATCAACATTTCTTTGTAAGTCAAAGTGGCACCGGCGAAAACACCACCAACTTCAGTTTGCTGCTCATTTTCAGTGGGCGCCACAATAGGATTTACAGAATTAGCCAGGCTGTATATCCCTGGAATAATCAAGCCACCATTGGTAGATGCGTAAATAGAATTAAAATAATTTCTTCTAAGGTTGGTACCTACTAAAGCTTTAAAATTTAAGTTCTGATTAATATTCCTGTCCATATTGGCTAACAGGTCATAGTTCAACTCTCTGAAGTTTTGATTATACCGGTTATAAGATCCAATATCAATTGACTCCTTACCCGTCCGCTCTTCCTGAAGCCCATCATAACTATCAAGCGAAACACGACCTAACACGTTAAGCCAGTTCGTTACAGCATAGTTTAAACTTAAATAGGAGATAAAGCGGTATCTTGAATCGGACTCATAGCTTTGATAACGGGTATAATAAGGATTATCCCAATAAATAGGGCCTGTATTGTCGGGAGGGCCGGACATATTCCACGTAGTATTTTTATGTGTTCTGAAATAGGCTGCCTTCTGGTCCTGCACGTCCACATTCATTTCCCACCACTCTCTAAAGTTAGCTGCCACATTTTTATTGGCATACCCACTACCATATCTACCCAAGCCATCCTCTTTTGTAAAATTTACAGACCCGGTAGCCGTTAATTTGTCTGTAATCTTATAATCGGCCATTAGGTTGACCATATTCTTTATCAGCTTACTATTTGGCAGAATTCCCTTGTCGTCATTCCGTGTATAACCTAACTTGAAATTTGTTTTGTCCCCGCCACCCTGAACAAAAACACTGGCGCTGGAAGATAATGGATTTTCGAAAAAGGAAGTCGGGTCATGTGCAGCAGCCACCCAAGGCGTAGGCTTGCCATAATTAGGAGAAGAAGGATCAAAAGAATCCCACTGGTACACTTTAAGATTAGGATCGAACTTTGCACCAAAGGAAGCATCTTCGGTGGTAGGCACTACTAAATCAGGAACACCATCTCCATTGGCATCAAAATAGGAGAAATGGCTATCCGGAGAAGGTGGTGCATCAGAATAGGTATAATAGTCTGGGTCATAATACCCAGCTCCATACTGGTGCTGGTAGTTAATCCAGGTACTTTTATCCATCCTGCCTGTATTTCCACCAATATTTACACTAATCCCTAAGCCCCGCCTGCCTTTTTTGGTGGTAATCAAAATAACGCCATTAGCAGCCCTGCTTCCATAAAGCGCTGTGGCTGCAGCTCCTTTTAATACGTTTACCGATTCTATATCGTCGGGGTTAACGTCTGAGCCTGTATTTCCATAATCATAGCCTTCAAAGCCATTTTGCACGCTAGTAGTATTGTAGTTACTATTATTAACAGGAACTCCGTCCACCACCATTAAAGCCTGGTTATTACCAGTAATAGATTTAGTGCCCCGCAACACAATATTGGTAGAACCGCCTAGATTATTATTGGTTTTAATTTGTAATCCCGCAACTTTCCCGGATAAGGCGTTAGCGAAATTGTCAGTACGCGTTTTTGTAATTTCACTGTTGGTTACCTGCTGGGCTGCATAAGGTAAGGTGTTTCTGTTTCTTCTGATACCCAAGGCAGTTACCACTACTTCCTGCAACTGTCCTTCTCCCCTAACCAATGTAAAATTTACAGCATTTCCGCCAGTAGTAGCTAAGGTCTGATTTTGAAAACCGGTAGCTGATGCGGCTATGCGTGAGTTGCCATGAACACCAATAGTGAAATTACCATTGGCATCTGCCTGGGTAGCATTGGTAGTACCCGATTCAGTTATCGTGGCAAACGGAACCGGGTTGCCCTGATTGTCTGTAACCTTTCCGGTAACAACACGGGTTTGTGCTAATGCTACTATACAAAAAAGCATCAGCATTGTAATTAATGACAAAATTTTTCTCATGTGAACGTCAATTTAATTTTAAAACTTAGCTCTATAAATTCATACTGTAGGCATACGGAAACTCTTTGGTAGACATTTGCTTTATAAAAAAAGCTGCGCCAAGTTAGGATATTTTTAACAATTTCTCTTTTTGAGCAAAATTTTTTAAGTAAGCTTATCCTTTATTAATTCACTTTGTAGCGAAGCTGAAACTTTATTTCGCTGCGTTTATTTCCCTGAATCACATCTAAACCACTGCCAATTGAATTTTTATCCGGATTGTAAATTGTTTGAACCCACCGCAGCCAAATAGTTAGCTTTTTAGTGAAGTCGTAATTAGCATTTATATAATACCGGACGCCGGTATCAAATGAAGCCGGAACGCTATAACTGTAAAGCACATCGTTTTCAAAAGCATAAATGCGGCTGTTATAGCCATCGGTTGTAAAATATTGCAGTCGAAAATTGCCGGCCAGTTTGCTTTTAAACTGCAAAGCTGCTTCTATGTAAGTCAAAAATCCGTTCTCCGCATCTTTACCCGTTTTGTTATACCATACTGTTTCCACCCGGCTGTGAAGCACCAGTTTCCTGTTCATAGCATACGATAAATTAACTCTCCAACCTTCCCTTGGCTTCGGGCTAATATGATGGAGCGGCATCGTATCCGGTTCATTGTATGATTTATTATCCTTTTTATATCGAATGTATACCTCTAATTGCTTGTTTGGCTGATAGGTAAGCTGCACCAAATCACTTTGGCCGTAGCTGGGCGCATCTACTCTATACTTAAGCCAGGGGAAATAATAATAGTCCAAATAACCATCCAGCCGCCAGTGCAAAAACGGCCGGACGCTGATGCCGGTATATAACCCTTTTTCATTAGTAGGCGCTACGTTTTCTGTAAAGGCATTGGCATATAAAGATTGATAGGCTTTGCTTATATCTCTATATAAAAAAGATAGATCTATATTAGAGGCCACACTTACCAGTGCTCCATTTAAGATAGCCATATGGTAGTTTTTATCAATTGCTGCCTCGCCAAAAAGGTGCACATTTTTGTAGGTAAAGCTGTAATCTATACTACTATTAACCCATTGCTTACCTGTGATTGCATACAAATTATAGGGGTCTGCTCTTTTTTGTAATGGATTTGAAAACTGATAGGAAACGCTGTTGAATCCAATTTTTAAAGTACGAAGTTGATAGGTAACGTTGCCGCCAATGGTTAGCTGTCGTGTGCTGCTTTTATCTGCTATTTCGGATGGAGTGCGGTGCAGGCCTGACGTTTGAAAACTAGTAAACCATTTTTCGTGCGTCAGGGTATCTACCACAATATTGGTACTGATGTTTTTGAATGAGGCAAAACCCGTGGCTTCTATGCTTCCTTTTTTAATAGTAATGCCTGCACCCCTGTGAAATAGAATTTCGCCCGGTGAGCTATACGGCATCAATATGGGCGATTGCCGTTTGATAGCCATGGCATCGGCGCTTTTATTAAATGCCAGCGATTGCCATTGAATCAATCCCTGCCCCATATTTACTGTAAAATCGCCAATAGCTAATGCTTTAATACTACCTACGTTTCTTGCAAAAAAATGGGCACTATAAAAATCAAAACCTGTAGCATTGGGTTTTTTAAAGAGTGGTTCTCCGGCGTCTTTTTCAGCCGTAAAGCCATATTGCAGGTTGTTTTGATATTGGTATTTGTAACGGATCAATAAATGGTCGTTGCTTCCCAGGTAATGCGTACGTAATGCGTGGTTATATCCTTTAGCTTTTTGAAGCCCCTTTGTTTCCCTGAATAAAACGGTATGATCGCCTCCTTTAAACCTTGATATCAAAGAGGGCATATTAAAAGCATTTTGACCGATGGTGATGTAAGGCAGTATTCGCTTAATAGTAGCTATGTCCCAGTAAGGCACGGCCTGTAGTTCATAGCTATTTATGAGTGTTCCTAATACGCGGCGGTATTGCAGCAATCCATCTATTTGCAGACCGGTTAAAAATTTTAAATTTTCCAATTCTTCTTTAGAAGCAGTATTAACAGGCAGCGGATGCCGGGCGTAATAATCCAGGTTTTGCAAATAACTGTCATCTTCAATATCGGCTTCCAGTTCTTCAGCTAAATCTTCCACTTTTTGTTCGGTAGTACGAACATCCTGCGCAACTACTTTGGCTGAAAAAATTACCAGTACAGCTGTTATATATAAAAGAAGTTTCACTTGGTGGGTTCGGGGCATATTAACTGAAGTGCAGTAAGAATAAGACTGCCGTGTTTGTTTTGGAGCTATACGGTGTTGGTAGAATAGATACTGGATAAACAGGCGCACAAATGGTTGATGTCTTGCAGGTATGCACCGCACCTAGTGTAATCAAACAGCTTATCATATTCATCAAAAGCAGTATTTTAAGTAGTTAGATAGTTAAAAGTGCTTAATGGTTGCAAAAAGATGAAAACAGCGTACAGGCTTGATTTATGGCGCTTAACTTTGCGGCATGCAAATTTTAAACGGCAGGGAAGCATCTCAGGCTATAAAAGATCAGTTGAAATTATCAGTAGCGCAGATGGCGGCACAGGGAAAAAAAGTACCGCATCTGGCAGCCATATTGGTTGGTAACAATGGTGCCAGCGAAACCTACGTAAACGCAAAAGTAAAAGCCTGCGAAGAAATTGGGTTCAAATCCACGCTGATCCGGGCAGAAGACACTATATCTTCTTTGCGGTTGTTAGATACCATTGCCCAATTAAATGCCGATTATGATGTGGATGGTATATTAGTACAATTGCCTTTGCCCCAACATATCTCTGATACCGAAGTGATCAACGCAGTACATCCGGACAAAGATGTGGACGGCTTTCATCCTATTAATGTGGGCAAAATGGTTCTGGGTCAGCCTACTTATGTTCCGGCTACTCCATATGGTATTATGCTTTTAATAGAACATTATAAAATAGAAACCAAAGGCAAACATGCGGTGGTGGTTGGCCGTAGCAATATTGTAGGCAGGCCCATGAGCATTTTATTGAGTGGCGCCGGAGCCTACGGAAACTGTACCGTCACGCTTTGTCATTCGCATACCACTAATTTAAAAGAACTTTGCCTGGAGGCCGATATTATTGTAGCGGCTTTAGGCAAGCCCGGTTTTATTAAAGAAGATATGGTAAAAGAAGGCGCGGTTATTATAGATGTAGGAATCACCCGGGTGCCGGATAGCAGCAAAAAATCCGGATTCCGCTTGTCGGGCGATGTGGACTTTGAAAAAGTAGCACCTAAATGTTCTTATATCACTCCGGTGCCAGGCGGCGTAGGCCCTATGACGATTGCGGCTTTAATGAAAAACACCTTTAGAGCTTGTGCGGCTAAGCATCATGACAGGTAACGCGTATAATTTGGGTTTTTATGAATGAGTTATTAGTTGATAGAAGTAATATGGTTTTAAATACTACCAGCGCATTGCCGGTAATGGAATACTTTTACACCTTGCAGGGTGAAGGGTTTCATCAGGGTAAAGCGGCCTATTTTATCCGCCTTGGCGGCTGCGATGTAGGCTGTGTGTGGTGCGATGTAAAAGAAAGCTGGAACGCAGATCATCATTCCCTGGTATCAATAGAAAACCTGATAATGCAGGTACAGAAAACGCCGGTGGAAATAGTAGTAATTACCGGGGGCGAACCGTTGCTGCATGATCTCACTATACTTACACAACAACTTCATGCCAACGGATATAA
>JAICHT010000207.1 GCA_025924755.1 Chitinophagaceae bacterium
CAGCTGGACGTTATAAATTTAGCCAGGTGCAAATCATCAACATTAAACTATAAATTTGGCTTCAGTACGCCGGGCTTGACGGAATTCTATTACCCGTACTTCGCCAAGCCCTATTCGTTGTGCACAACCAAATATAACAAGCATGAACTCAAATATAGAAGCACCTAAGTTTTCTCCACAGTTATATGCAAGGATTGGCGGCATACTATATTTAATCCTAATATTCCTTGGAATGACCTCTGTTCTATTTATTAGAGATAACCTAATTGTTTCATTAAATGCAGAAGCCACAGCTAATAATATTCAACACTCACAATTCTTATGGCGCATAGGCATCACCTGTGATTTAATTATGCATGTACTTGATATTCCCATAATGTTAATTATATATGTATTATTAAAACCTACAAGTAAAAATCTTGCTTTACTTGCTCTATTGTTCAACATAATACAAACTGCTGTTTTAGTTGCAAATAAATTAAATCTTTTGATTCCTTTATTCCTCCTGGATAACGCTAATTATCTTAAAACATTCGATGTACAACAGTTACACACATTATTATATACTTCTTTAAAGGCTCATGATTTTGGGTTTGGGCTTGGGCTTATTTTCTTTGGATGTGTGTGCATCACCAATGGGTACATAATTATTAGGTCTGGCTATTTTCCCAAATTCATAGGTGTGCTATTACAACTAGCAGGAATTTGCTACCTTATAAACAATTTTACTTTGATTCTTGCTCCTTTAGTAGCAGCCAAACTTTTCCTTTTCCTTATGTTACCGGTATTTATTGCAGAATTAACCTTTGCTTTTTGGCTAACAATAAAAGGAGTAAATATTGCGAAGTGGCAGCTTAAGCAGACAACTAATTAGTGAAACATTAAAAATGGGCTGCGCACAACAGTAAGTGTTTATAAATTGTGGCTGAAGGTTAAGCATTCGACTATAAATTACTATTTTGCTTTTGTGGTTAATTGGACCTGGCATATTTCCAATGCCACAACTTCATAAACACGTAAACGTTGTGGGTAAGTATAGCTACCTCAAATTTCAGCGCTCAGTAATTATCT
The DNA here is from genome assembly GCA_025924755.1 of Chitinophagaceae bacterium. Classification (GTDB taxonomy): domain Bacteria; phylum Bacteroidota; class Bacteroidia; order Chitinophagales; family Chitinophagaceae; genus Flavisolibacter. The sequence goes on from JAICHT010000207.1 coordinate 1,072, forward strand.
TCCATTGTACATCTTAGACCATTAATTTGCTACTTATAGTCTTCATCTAATTAGCTTTGTCAGAATGACTATTCAAGCAAAGCTTAACACGTTTAGATATAATAAAACGAATACTATAAATGCCTTTTTCATGGTATTTAGTTTAAGTAACCCATATGAAAGCAATAGTAACCCGGACACAAATAACATACCCTGGAACGCCTGGAGCCAGATGGATTTTTGCTAAAATGCAAGCTGACGAAAGCCATGTTTCAGCTTTTGTTTTCAACTAAGCTATTGCTCCAGCCCGCCGTTATAAATCTAGTTCACTGCAAATCATCAACTATAAAATATAAATTTGTTTTCAGTTGTTGTAACGGAATATTTTTTTTGCCCATCGGCAATACTTATTGCCAGTGGTAAAAACAAGAGCCTGCCAATGCTTAAAAATTAATGGAATCAATATCAACAGCGCATATAAACCAATTTATTAACGACGGTTTCATCAAGATAGCGGATGCTTTTCCCACTGCAATTGCCGATGAATGCCGGGCCATTTTGTGGAAAGCCACAGGACTTGACCCTCACAATCCTAAGAGCTGGACACAGCCTGTTATCCGCATCGGAGAATTAGCACTTGAGCCTTTTAAAGAAGCAGCAAACACACCCATTTTACATAATGCTTTTGACCAACTGGTAGGGAAAGAGGCCTGGCTGCCCAGGGTTACATTAGGCTCATTTCCCATACGCTTTCCTGCTGAAGAACCTGCAACAGACGTAGGGTGGCACGTGGATGCCAGCTTTCCGGGAGAAGACGCCACTGATTATTTAAAATGGCGGATCAATATCCGATCTAAAGGACGGGCTTTGCTGATGTTGTTTCTTTTTTCGGATGTATCCGAACAAGATGCACCAACTATTGTTAAGGTTGGTTCGCATTTGGATGTTGCAAAAACATTGGAACCGGAAGGGGAGAAAGGGCTTTCATTTATGGAGTTGGCGCAAACTCTGGACAGCTTACCAAAACGAAAGCAAACTATTGCCACCGGCAGGGCAGGAACGGTTTATTTATGTCATCCTTTTCTGGTACATGCTGCACAAGACCACCACGGCACAACGCCTAAGTTTATGGCACAACCACCTTTACTGCCAAAGAAAGAATTTAACATCTACCGGAGTGAAAATGAGTTGTGTCCTGTAGAAAAAGCAATACGGAAAGGACTAAAACAATAATTGCATTTATGACAACAAACGATAGCAAAATGGTTTTCGCTCCGGAACTTTTCATCAATAATGGAGTAAAGGATATTTCGTTTTACGAAAATGCTTTTGGAGCAATAGAGCAAATGCGCTTTTCTAACGATGATGGCAGCATTCACGTTGCAGAACTTTCTATTAACGGAACGATATTTCACATACATGAAACCACGGCAAAACCCTATTTTTTTTCTCCTGACAAATACGGTGGCACATCAATTTGCATCGGCTTGTTTGTTGCTGACGTAGACAAAGTAATGAGTAACGCACTCAAAGCAGGAGCCATAGCAATAAGCCCGGCACAGGATTACGAATATGGTTACAGGCAAGGGACGATCAAAGACCCATTTGGACACTACTGGCAAATCCAGAAGAAAATAGTATAACCGAAGCATCTCAACACAGCTTGCACCTTTATTTATCATTGGCTTTAGTGCCAGGCCAGTCTGACTGCATAAGTGATCCTTAACAGGTTGGCTGATGAATTGGCAACAGAAAATCTCTCTATGTAGACTTCAAGATTCATAAATTTAGAAAGCATACCAGGAATTCAATATACACTAGATGCACGGAAAGAAAAATATGGATATGGGTTTTGATTGATTGCTGAAATTTGGGATAATATCTATTACTTCATAGTACAGTATTTCACCGGTAAAAAGTGTAAAAGGGTTTTATCATTAAGTCAGTATCACCATTAATTGCAATCTTTATGAGCCGTAGTTTTTACAAGTTATTTTTTATTGTAGCAGTTTTTAGCTTTTACTATTCCATGGCACAAAACAAAAACGCTCCGGTAGTTACTTCATATAATATTCGTCGGTATGGCGCCGTGGGCGACGGTAAGCACCTGGACCATATTGCTATTAACAATGCAATATCAGCTTGTGCAAAAGCCGGAGGCGGCACTGTTTATATTCCTGCAGGTAATTACCTGTGTGGCAGCGTCCATCTTAAAAGCAATATTCATTTATATATTGATGCCGGTGCTGTTATTTTAGGAGCGCCTGCTGAAAAACATGCCTACGATACCGCTGAAGTTTTTGCATATACGCAATACCAGGATGGTGGCCATACGTTTTTTCATAACAGTCTAATATGGGGTGAAAACCTGTCAAACGTTTCCATAACCGGCAGCGGAATAATTAACGGTGGCGGCCTCACCAGTAAAGATAAAGAACACAATGGCGATCCATCTGGCGGTGCTATAGAAACGGGCGATAAGGCCATTGCCTTAAAGAACTGCCGCAATGTACTGATCCGGGATATTACCATTTTTCATGGTGGTCATTTTGCAATACTGGCTACTGGCTGCGACCTGGCAACTTTCGACAATCTTACTATTGATACCAACCGCGATGGTATTGATATAGACTGCTGTACCAATACGCTGGTTTCTAACTGCCGGGTAAACTCTCCAAACGATGATGCCATCTGCCCAAAAAGTTCTTATGCGTTAAACAAAAAAGTAGTTACGGAAAACCTGGTGATTACCAATTGCGAGGTATCGGGTTTTGAAGAAGGCACTTTACTGGATGGAAGACGCATTCCTGCAAAGGTTGGCTGGTCAAGCGGAAGAATAAAATTTGGTACGGAGTCCAATGGCGGTTTTAAAAATTGCGTGGTTTCCAACTGCGTCTTCCGAAGCTGCAACGGTTTGGCATTAGAGGAAGTAGACGGTGGTATTATGGAGAATATCATTGTATCGAATATTACCATGCAGGACACGCGGCATTACCCGGTTTATATTACATTGGGCAAGCGCAACCGCGGACCCATGGCAACTACAGGTATGGGAACGGTAAAAAATATTTTCATCAGCCATATTATAGCCACAGGTGCCGATTCTATGAGCGGAATCCAAATTACCGGAACACCGGGTTACGATGTAGAGAACGTACAGTTGCAAAACATTTATATTAGCTATAAAGGAGGCGGCACTAAACAACTGGCTGCAAAAGACTTTCCGGAACTGGGAAAAGGCTATCCTGAACCTTATTTATTAGGTCCAAATCCGGCATATGGCTTGTTTGCCCGCCATGTAAAAGGGTTAAAGATTTCGGATATTAAATTCGAATATGAGCAGCCCGAATTTAGGCCGGCGTTCTTACTGAATGATGTAAAAGATGTGTATATGAATCATATAGAAGCACAAAAAGAAAACGACGCCGCTATTATTATTTTAAAAAATACTTCCGGCTTTTCCATTTACCAAAGTCAGCCGATAGAAAACCAGCATATGGACAATGCGGTAGAAAAAATATTTCAATAATAAAGTTTATTAAGCTGTAATGCATCCTGGTATAAGGACAAGTAAGTGCAATTGTATCTTATACCAATGCATTTTTGATAAGCGTACAGGAGCTCCGTTTTAAAATGCTATATTTATTAGACCGTTAAAACTTAATGGTGGCAGGTAAATACTTTGCAACCAAGGCTTCATAGTAAGGCCGCAATGCGTTCCAGTCCGGCGGTGTCGGGCATTTGGAATACAGGTCGTATGGATTGAAAAGCTTTACCCACGGCAGCATTTGCCTGTCATGGTCATCCAACAAATAACTGTAGGCTCCTTCGCGGTGCCAGGCATAAAACGAATGATACCGAAGCATATAAAGTCCTTCTTCGGGTAAGTAATCTTTCAGCATATGATATACATATTCGTCGTGCCCCCAGGATAAGTGCACGTTGCGCAGCCCGCATCCTTCCTCATATATACCTAATTTGGTATTATAGCGCGGGTCGTTATAATCGGGGTTATTCTTGAAAAATTCCGGATATACCACCTTATCCGAATAGGCACAGCCTACGGGAAACGTATCGCCAACCGCAGCCCATTGCGGCTCACCAAACAGACAAAGCACCTTGCCCATATCATGCATCAGGCCGGTTAATACCATCCAATCGGGATGCCCGTCTGCACGGATGGCTTCTGCTGTTTGCAGCAAATGCTGAAACTGCGTCATTTCCGTATCAGGGTCGGAGTCATCTACCAGTTGGTTTAAAAAATCGAACGCTTCCCAAACTGTCATTTCCTTTTTATCAAACTTCAGGTAATTATCTCTTTTTTCTTGCACAAAGTCATAGGTCTGATACATATGATTCAGACGGTAAAATTCTTTAACCGTGTCTCTTACCGGTTCTTCATAATTGCGAAAGGCTTCTTTGTTTTTGGCCGGTATGCCGGGTTCGGGATAGCGTTCCAATACGGCATCTTCCCATTCATCCAAACTGGTTAACGGGTTTTTTTCGTTGGTAGATAATGAAGCATTTGATGTAACAGGCATGGTAAGCGTTTTAAATGATCAAATGGAGGTTGTTTAAAGTTCCGTCTTTTTTTAGAAACAGAGAAAAACCGCCCGCTTATTTTTTGTAAACTGCCGTTTTGCCGATAAATAAAAATAAATTGTGACACAAATCTTCCTTCCACCTACCGAACGATTGCTATGAACCTACACCTTGCCGATTATCTCATCATTTCCGTTTATTTTCTTTTTGTAATTGCTGTGGGCTTTATCATTAAAAAGAAAATAAAATCCAGTAACGACTTTTTAGCCAGTGGACGCAATATTCCGCTTTGGATCACCAGCCTTGCATTTATATCGGCCAATTTAGGGGCGCAGGAAGTAATAGGCATGGTGGCATCAGGTGCTAAATACGGCATCATGACGGTGCATTTTTATTGGGTAGGCGCCATATTCGCTATGGTATTTCTGGGTGTGTTCATGATGCCTTTCTACTATGGCAGCCGGGCACGCAGCGTACCTGAATATCTTTCGTTGCGGTTTGATGAAAAAACAAGGGCATTGAATGCGATTTCATTTGCAGTGATGACGGTGTTTTCATCCGGTATATCGCTTTATGCATTAGCTAAACTGCTGGAAGTGGTTTTAAAATGGGACTTTGATATCTCCATATGGATTGCAGCCGGCATAGTAATGATTTATACCTTTTTGGGAGGGTTGACCAGTGCGGTGTATAATGAAGTATTGCAGTTCTTTCTTATTGTATTAGGACTTTCACCGTTAGTAATTGTAGCCTTTCAGGATGCTGGCGGCTGGGCAAACATACAGGCGCAACTGCCGCCCAATATGACGCATGCCTGGAAGTATATGGGCAACCCGGAATCCAACCCAATGGGCCTGCACTTTATGTCGCTGATCTTCGGTCTCGGTTTTGTAATGTCGTTTGGCTATTGGTGTACCGACTTTTTGGTAGTGCAGCGGGCCATGATTGCTAAAAACATGCGTTCGGCGCAGCGTACACCTATAGTGGCCGCCGTTCCTAAAATGCTGATGCCCCTGATAGTGGTACTG
>JAICHT010000208.1 GCA_025924755.1 Chitinophagaceae bacterium
AAGAAACAGGTAAAAAACAATCCCATGGTTCCTATAAAAAAGCCTACTTCCCATATAGTTGGTGAATAGTACGGGCTCCATGAAGATGGCAGGTAATCCCGATATATCGAAGTAACGATGATCACAAAACGTTCAAACCACATACCTACGTTCACCAATATAGATACAAAGAAGGTTACATATATACTCCGGCGCATTTTACGGAACCAGAATATTTGAGGTACTACCACGTTACAACTCATCATAATATAGTAGGCCCATCCATACGGACTAAATAGGTTTACCCTGTTCTGTCTGAATGCAAACCACTCGTACCGCGAACCGGAATACCATGCAATGAACAGCTCAGTTAAATAAGCAATACCTACAATAGAGCCTGTTAGCACAATTACTTTATTCATTACCTCAATATGCTCTGTGGTAATATAATCTTCCAGGTGTAATACTTTCCGGGTTACCAACAATAACGTTTGCACCATAGCAAATCCGGAAAAGATAGCACCGGCTACAAAGTATGGAGGGAAGATGGTAGTATGCCATCCAGGTATTACGGAAGTTGCAAAGTCAAAGGATACAATGGTGTGTACAGAAAGTACCAGGGGCGTAGCCAATCCTGCCAATACCAAGGATAATGCTTCATGTCGCTGCCAGTGTTTGGTAGAACCTGTCCAACCGAAAGCGGTAATGCCATAAAACATTTTTCTCCACTTCAATTTTGCGCGGTCTCTCAGAGTAGCCAAATCAGGAAGTAAACCACTATACCAAAATAGTAAGGATACCGTGAAATAAGTAGAGATGGCGAATACGTCCCACAATAAAGGCGAATTGAAATTTACCCATAATGGCCCTCTTGAGTTGGGGTAGGGCATTACAAAGAACGCTACCCATACCCGGCCCATATGCCATATTGGAAACTGGCCGGCGCACATTACCGCAAAAATCGTCATAGCTTCGGCAGCGCGGTTTACACCAGTTCGCCATCCTTGCCTGAATAATAACAAGATTGCTGAAATCAGCGTACCGGCGTGACCGATACCTACCCACCATACGAAGTTGGTAATATCCCAACCCCATCCAATGGTTCGGTTCAGGTTCCACTGCCCGACACCATAAATGACTTCCCGGGTTACGGACACGATTCCAAATATCAATAGTAGAACAGAAATGATAAATCCTATCCACCAAAGCCTTGTAGGATTACTTTCCACCGGGCGACAAATATCTTCTGTTACCTGGTGGTAATCTTTATTGCCGTCAACCAGTGGCGGTCTTACTTGCGATTCGTATCTAAGTGATGCCATAATTATTAACTTTAAGCTGCAAACACCTTGCTTTTAGCAGTATTCTTTTATATGATCCACTTTTACTTTCTGTTCAACTTTGCTGGGTAGCACTGTTTACATGTCGTATGCTACGCTTCTTCTAACTTTTAACGGGTTTCCGTTTTGTTTTCCGACGGTACAGCATCAATTTTTCGTTGCTCTGCCTGTCCGGCCATATTATCAATATCTTCTACTATTTCATCCGTATTCCTGATGCGGGCTAAATAGTTGATATTGGGTAATGTATGTAATTGCTCAATTACGTAAAACAGGCGCTGCGTATTCTCAGTTCTTATTTTTGAAACCGTACTGGTTTTATCGTTTACATTACTAAACACGATAGCGCTGGTAGGGCAGGCCTGCGCACAGGCGCTTTGCACTTCATCGCCGCCTAAGGTGCGGTTTTCCAGTTTTGCTTTTAACTTACCTTCCTGTATGCGTTGTACACAGAAGGAGCATTTTTCCATAACGCCCCGGCTTCTTGTAGTTACATCCGGATTAAGCACCATGCGGGTCAAATCATCGTTCATTTCCAATACCACATCATTCAATTCTCCTACTCCTTTTTGATCCTGGTTGTTAGGAAAGCTGTCTGAACCGGTATAGTCTGCCCAGTTAAAACGACGTACTTTATATGGACAGTTATTGGCGCAATACCTTGTACCTACACAACGGTTGTAAACCATTTGGTTGAGGCCTTCTGAGTTGTGCATCGTTGCAGCAACAGGGCATACGTTTTCGCAAGGGGCATTATCGCAATGCTGGCACAGCATCGGCTGAAACACCACCGCTTTTAAATCATCCGGGCTTTTGTCATCACTTACAAAATAACGGTCAATGCGCAGCCAGTGCATTTCGTGTGCACGAAGTACTTCATTTTTACCCACCACCGGCACATTGTTTTCGGAATGGCAGGCTACTACGCAGGCACCGCAACCGATACAACTGTTCATATCAATGGACATACCCCATTTCAACCCAGGTTGTATAAAGTCGCCATATAGCGTTCCTTCTTTACGAAAGTCTCCGGATTTATGTGCAAAGTCCTTAGTCAGTTCTTCTCTGAATTCTTTAAACTTATTGGGTTCTTTTTTAAAAGTTGCCAGCGTGGTTTCTCTTACCACTTCTGTTCTGCCTTCGTATGAATTATGAACCTGTGTCTGAGCAACTTTATAGGTGCCTATTGTTTTATCAGAAACATTTACATCTGTATAATAATCTATTGTGGTGCCATTAAAGCGAACAAACGGAAAAACATTCTGTCCAACTCCGTAAGAAGCTTTGCCATAGGCAGCATTTCGGCCATAACCCAATGCCACAGCTACGGTATTAGCATCCATACCGGGTATTACCAGCACCGGCAGCGTTACTTTTTTATTTCCTACTGCTAACTCAATGGTCGGCTTATCGCGGTAATACTCATAATTTACATCCAGCTTAATACCCAGTTGGCTTGCCTTCGCTAACGATATCATGGCAAAGTTGTCCCAAGTTGCTTTGCTGATCGGGTCTGGAAGTTCTAATAACCATGGATTACCGGATTGCTTGCCGGCAGCCATTGCTACGCTTTGATAAATAACCAGTTCGTTCGCACCACCTTTTTTAGCAGTTCCCAACTTTGAAACTGCACCCGCCACACCGCTGCTAACAAAGCCAGATGCAGCCGTATTAGTAGTGTTTGCCGCATTTCCGGTAGTAGTGCCTGCTACATTTTCCAACACTCCATTTTGCAGAGCACTATCGAAAGCATGCAAAGAGCCCAACCTTCCAGTCCAGTATTGTTTATAAAAAGTTTCGTAATCCGTATTATTCCCGCTCCATTTTAATAGGGCAGTTTGGAAAGGCCGTGTTTTAAATAATGGGTTGATAGTAGGTTGGATAAAACTGATATATCCTGCTTTTGGTTCTGCATCCCCCCAGCTTTCCAGGTAATGATGTGTAGGCACAGAATAGTTACACAGTTCCGTAGTCTCATCCATTTTTTGATTAAAAGAAATAGACAGCTTTACCTTTTTCAATGCATTTTTAAAACGATCTGCATCAAAATAATCGTAAGCAGGGTTGGCATCATGTAGCAATAGTGCACCTACCTGGCCTGCTTCCATAGCACTCACCAGCGCTACCATATCTGCATCAATACCTTGTTTTAATAAGGTGGGTTGTGCCCAGTTAATGGTATTTCCATTTGCGCCTATTGCATTATTGATAGCGTTTACTACCATTTGTACATTAGGATCGTTGCTGCCGCAAACTACCAGGGCCGAACCAGTATGAGCTTTTAAATCGGCCGCTGCTTTCTGTATTCCCTTGCTCAACTTGGCATCAGCTATATTAGAAGATACTCCAGTACCACCAACCGCTGCATATAAAGCCATAGCCACAGCGCCTGTATCGGAAGGACGATGGGTATACCGCTCATCCGCATTGGCACCGGTCATGCTTAAATAACTTTCAAATTGGTAGTGCTTACTCATAGTTGGGTTCGCCTCATTAATCTTTCTTCCAGATGCATATTGGCGTGCAAACTCAACCGGATTTATCCAAGTACCTAAAAAGTCAGCTCCAAGGCTTACAACTACCGCAGCTTTATCAAACTGGTAAGAAGGAATAGCCCGCTTGCCGTGAGTAGCTTCATTTGCCAGCAGCATACCGCTGTTTGATATAGCATCATATTGTACATGCCGGCTTCCGGGATATTTACCCAAAAATTGGGTAATAACCTGGTTAGTAGAGGGAGAAACTATAGTACTTGTAAGCAACACTACTGAGCCTCCGCCTAAGCCGGTTAACGCATTGCCTACCATTCTGTCTAACTGGTCGTAGGTTGGGATCTCCTGAAATTTACCGGAACCTGTTCTTTGTTTAGGATTGGTTAAGCGATAGGTATCGTATAAGTCTAAAACAGAAGCCTGTGCACGGGGAGAAGTTCCTCCTTTAGTATACGAACAAAGACTATTGCCTTCAATTTTAATTGGGCGGCCGTCTCTTACCTTAGCTAGTACCGGCAGCACTTCGCCATCCTGTACAAAAGTGGTTGCATAGTATTTTGCTACACCCGGAATTACATTCTCAGGTTTGTTTACGTAAGGAATTGCCTTTCTTACCGGCATTTCGCAGCTGGCAGCAAGCGTAGCAGCCGCAGTGCTAAAGCCAAGGTATTTTAAAAAGTCTCTACGTGGAGATTTTGCATCTAGCCAACCTTTGCCATCGCTGTCTTCAAAAGGCAACTCTTCATTAAACTCATTCTGCACTTGCTTTTGAAAACGTTCATTATCATTAAGTTCAGCGAAGCTCTGCCAATACTTTTTTTCCATAATTATATAAGCGTTGGAGTGGTTGTCGTTCTTTCCACTTCCTCTTTATTTAGAAAATCGGTCTGTCTGACTTTAATTTTTAGTAGTGACATTTTTGACATTCTGTACCACCAATATCCTTTACAGTTACGCTATCCATCTTACCGTTTTTAAGATCGTTATGGAACTTTTCGTATATGCTGTAAAATTTATTACCACTGCTGTCTTTTTTATTGTAGAAGTCAACTTTTGATTCGCGGTGACAGTTGATACACCAACCCATGCTTAATTTAGCAAACTGCCTTACTTCGTCCATTTCCTGTATAGGTCCATGGCAGGTTTGGCATTGCACCTTTCCAGCTCTTACGTGTTGTGAGTGGTTAAAGTACACATGGTCGGGCAGGTTATGAATTTTAACCCATGCTATCGGCTTAGCTTTAGATGGATCCCATACGGCGCCAGGCCCCGGTTTGAAACCTGTATAGCTGTATAGCTTCTGAATTTCAGCCGTACCATTAATTTCATTATGATCTTCATCATACAATTTCGGACCTTTTTCGTAGGTATTAATTGCTTTATGACAATTCATACAAATGTTGAGCGAAGGTATAGCAGCATGTTTGCTTTCCCATGCATTACCGTGGCAGTACAGGCAATTAATTTGGTTAACGCCTGCGTGTACTTTATGCGAATAATAAATAGGTTGCTTGGGCTGATATCCTTCCTGACGGCCTAAACCAATAGCGCCCTTGCCTACAAAATAACCACCCACTATAAATAAGAGTATGGCTACAAAAGCTATATAAATTTTATTGCGGTAAAAAGGAACAGCTTCCGGACGAACAATGTTTTCTTTATCATCCGACAGCTTTTTAAGACTGCTGTTTACCTGCATCAATATGAAAGCTACAATGGCTAATACTAAAGAAACAATACCGAATATTAGTCCGCCATTACCAGATTGCTGCTCTCCAGCTGCAGCTTTATCGCCGCTAGGTTCGCCGCCGGTGGTTGCACCTTTTGCTTTATCTGATGCCGATGTATTAATATAAGAAACAATGGCATCAATTTGCGGATCGGTTAACTGCGGAAACGGTGTCATCAAAGCCCCGTATTGCGCTTTTAACCCCTGCGTGTAGGCATTGCTTGCCATATAACCCGGAGGGTTGTGCACCCATTTATACAATTCTTTACGATCGCTCCACGGCCCCCTGCTTTCCAAACCTTCCAGCGCCGGCCCTACTACTACTTTATCTACCGCATGGCAGCTTTGGCAATTAGCCTGGAACAACTGTTTCCCGTCCTGAGCTAAAACAGTAGTATATGATATAAAAAAAAGAAATCCGATCAGTGCAACTCTCTTCGCAATAGGCTTTAAAAAAATCATAGATTCTTTGGGATCTAAAATGTGGAAAATTTCCTGAATTGGCAGCAAAAATATGACAGGAATTTTACAAATCGCTAACAGAATAAAATTTTTTTTAGTTCAGTACTCAATTGCATTTCAACCACTTTTAAAATTTATTCTTCAAAAGTAACTAGCAATTTATTTGTTTGTCTCATTTTTTCTTTCTGTGGAAAACTATAAAACCTTTTATCATTAATGGTTTTACTTTACTATAAAAGAGGCATAATACTTACCAAATCCTTTTCCTTTTTTATAAAGCGGCAGAGTATTTTATGGCTGATAGGCGGCCTTACCCTACATTGCAAGCATTATCGAAATATTATTATGAATGCTCACCAAACACCTGGAGATCGTTACCCTGAAGATTTTTCAAAGTCCACCGCTTTTCATATAGCTATTTTCGCTTCGGGTGCCGGAAGCAATGCCCAACAAATTATTTCGTATTTTAAAAACGCATCCTCGGTACATATTTCTTTGATTGTATGCAACAAACCCGGCGCCGGTGTATTGGCTATTGCAGAAAAAGAAAACATTCCCACCCTCATTAT
>JAICHT010000209.1 GCA_025924755.1 Chitinophagaceae bacterium
ATATACAAACTTAGGTTATGTAAATTCTTGTAGTACTAATAGTGAATGAAAAGATGCTATCAATCTTATCATAGTACCGCTTTCCTGATGCGTACTAATTGTTCCAGCAAGGGTTCCAGCAGATCCAATCGAAGCATATTGGCTCCATCGCTTTTAGCACAAGCCGGGTCGGGATGCGTTTCAATAAATAATCCGTCAGCGCCGGCTGCTATTGCGGCTTTGGCAATAGTACCTATCAATTGTGGATTGCCGCCTGTTACGCCGCTGGTTTGATTGGGCTGTTGTAAACTGTGCGTACAATCCATCACTACCGGAGCACCGGTTTTTTGCATCCAGGGAATATTGCGGTAGTCCACTACCAGGTCCTGGTAGCCAAATGTAGTGCCTCTTTCCGTCAGTATTATTTTATCATTGCCCGTGTTTTTTATTTTTTCTACAGCAAACTTCATAGCCTCGCCGCTAACAAACTGCCCTTTTTTTACGTTCACTATTTTACCCGTTTCACCTGCTGTTAATAGTAGTTCTGTTTGCCTGCACAAAAAAGCAGGAATCTGCAATACATCTACATACCTGGCCGCAGCTATTGCTTCCGCTTCCGAATGAATATCGGTAGTAGTGGGTAGCTTCAGTTCGTTGCCGGCTTTTTGTATAATCTGTAAGCCATGCTCATCGCCCAAACCGGTAAAAGAATTAGCACTGGTGCGGTTGGCTTTTTTATAGGAAGCCTTAAATATATAAGGTATGCCGAGGCGTTTACAAATTGCGGCCACTTTATGCGCCACTTCCATTACCAGTTCTTCACTTTCCACCACGCAAGGGCCGGCAATTAAAAAAAAGTTCGTGTTATCATATTGCTGATGCGTAAAAAGCTCTTCTAAAAATGGGTTCATAAAAACAAAGGTAGGAAAGTGAAGTTGTAGGAAATTAGTAGGTGTTGAGGATATGTTTTTTATTTACCTCTATAAGTTAGTCGCGGTGTTTTATTTTTATGGTGAATTGATACTATGAGTAAACAAAAAATTTTGGTGATTGGTGCATCCGGACAAATAGGAGTAGAGCTAACACTTGCGTTAAGAAAGATATATGGTGCTAATAGCGTAATTGCTGCTGACCTGCGAGAAGAAAATCCGCTGTTGAAAGATACCGGCCCTTATGTGAGCATTGATGTAATGAATAAAGAAATGCTGCATGTGCAGGTGATACGCCAAAACGTAACGCAGATTTATTTGCTGGCTGCCATCTTATCTGCAACTGGCGAAAAAAATCCATCGCTGGCCTGGCATTTAAATATGCAGGGGTTATTAAATGTACTGGATGTGGCAAAAGAAGAAAAGCTACACAAAGTATACTGGCCCAGTAGCATTGCTGTTTTTGGCCCTACCTCGCCGAAGAAAAACTGCCCACAACAAACCGTTATTGAACCGATAACGGTATATGGTATCTCTAAATATGCCGGGGAGTTTTGGTGCAATTATTATTTTCATAAATATGGGGTAGATGTTCGCAGCCTACGTTACCCCGGGCTTATTAGTTACAAATCTTCACCGGGCGGTGGCACTACCGATTACGCCATTGAAATTTTTCATGGAGCCGTGGCGCATAATTCGTATACCAGCTTTTTACAAAAAGACACCTACTTGCCGATGATGTATATGCCCGATGCCATCAGGGCTACTATTGAGTTGATGGAAGCGCCTGCTGGAAACCTATCGGTACGCACTTCCTACAATATTGCTGCTATCAGTTTTTCGCCAGCCGAAATTGCAACTGAAATTAAAAAGCATATTCCTGATTTTGTCATCACTTATGCACCCGATTATCGTCAGGCAATTGCCGATAGCTGGCCGCAAAGTATAGATGACAGTGTAGCACATAAAGATTGGAACTGGAAACCGGAATACGACTTAACGAGAATGACAACTGATATGCTGGAAAATATTCAGAAAGGCAAATGAGAATTGATTGATATCCGGTGCTTGCAAATTGTGAGATTATTTATACAAACTGACCACTGGCTTACTATCAATATCCTACAACCCTAATACTTCTTTCATTGAAAAAATTCCTTTTTTATCCCTGATAAATTCTGCAGCCAATACAGCGCCCAGTGCAAAACCCCTTCGGTTATGAGCAGTATGGATAATTTCAATATCATCAATATCAGATGTGTATTTTACAAAATGGGTTCCGGCAGCAGGGTCTTTGCGTTCGCTAATAATTTCGAGTTCGTGAGGAGCGCCGGGAGCCAGGTGTGTCCAGCTGCTTTTTCGTGGCAGGTTTGCCAATATTTGCTCTGCCAGTGTAACTGCTGTTCCGCTTGGTGCATCCAGCTTTTGGGTGTGATGGATTTCCTTCACTGTAACGTCGTAGGTTTCCTGGTGCGCCATTAGTTTTGCCAGCAGCGTATTGATCTCAAAAAAAATATTAACCCCGATACTAAAGTTGCTGGTATGTAAAAAACTGCCACCGGTTTCAATGCAATAATGCTTTATCATATGCAATTGTTCGTTCCATCCGGTAGAGCCGCTCACTACCGGCAATCCAAAACCCAGGCACCTTTTTACATTTTCGTAGGCACTTGCCGGACCAGTAAATTCGATGGCAACATCAGCGTTTGATATATTTTGTTGTGTAAAATCTTCCGTATTGTCAATATTAATTTTCAGAACAATTTCGTGGCCTCTTTGCAGCGCTACTTCTTCTATCATCTTTCCCATTTTGCCATAACCAATAAGTGCAATACGCATAGTACTAAATTTTATTTAAACGTAAGTATCAGGCTGACGCCGTTGGTATTTGCCATTTCACTGTATCCGGCTTTCAGATGAAGTCCAAGATCAGGGCTTACATCGAATGCTTTTAAATTGGCGTCTACAGAGGCATCTACAATATTTAAGCTCCAGAGAATTACAAAAACCAATACCGAATAATCTACATTTCTTCTAAATTCATCGCGACTGCTTCGTAAGCTGGATTCGGAAAGGCGGGTGTATAATGGATTTATCATATCATACCCGGTAGAATCATGCTTATGATTAATATTATAGATCACCTTATAGGCAAACCTCAAATCTTTATAGGTTTTAATATTGTCGAAAAATACATAACCCGATATGCCGAGCCCGCCATAAACAAGGGGAAGCTTCCAGTATTTTTTATTATAAATCTGCCCAAGACCCGGTAATATGGCAGAACGTACGGCAGCGGTGTGCGGCGAATGTTTGTTAATTACCGAATCTGCTTTTTTACTATCTAAGGTATCCGCAACAGCAGGTAATTTAGAAACCGGAATTTCTTTTGACATGCTGCTGTCTTTTTTGTTTTGCGAATAAGCGGTGTTAGCAAAACTTGTCATCCACACCAAAATCATTACCGTATACAAACGCAACTTAATCAATGGATACCTGCATTTGTTCCAATAATTTATTTAACTCTTCCAGCGAATAATAATCAAATGTAATCTGGCCGCTGCCATTTTTACTATGCCTCAGATTTACCTTGGTACTAAAATAAGAAGCCAGCTTATCTTCAATTTTTTTATAGGTAGGAGGTAAGTGATTTTCAGTTGTTTTTTTTGGGGTGTCTGTTTCTTTATAAATATTCCGTACCAGGTTTTCTGTTTGCCGTACCGATAATCCCTTGGTTCTGATTTCATCAAAAATATAAAGCTGCTGATCAATGGTATCTACATTGATCAAAGCCCGTGCATGTCCCATACTAATCTCTCCATTGCGTACTGAAACCTGTATATCGGGTGGTAATTTTAAAAGCCGGATATAGTTGGTAACCGTGCTGCGGTCTTTGCCCATTCTTTCTGCTACCTGTTCTTGCGTATGGCTTAGTTCTTCCATCATACGCTTGTAGCTTAATGCAATTTCCATCGCATTCAGGTCTTCCCGTTGCAGATTTTCCAGAAGTGCTAACTCCAGTAATTCATTGTCGTTTGCCAGGCGCACATAAGCTGGTAAAT
Source organism: Chitinophagaceae bacterium (assembly GCA_025924755.1). Taxonomy (GTDB): domain Bacteria; phylum Bacteroidota; class Bacteroidia; order Chitinophagales; family Chitinophagaceae; genus Flavisolibacter. The sequence continues at coordinate 3,971 of JAICHT010000209.1, forward strand.
CTTTTATTCCGGCAATTTTTGCAGCTCTCCAGCGGCGTTCGCCGGAAATGAGCCGGTACTTATTTCCATGTAGTTTAGAAACCGTTATTGGCTGAATAATGTCGTGCAGTTTGATGGATTGCGCCAGCTCCTGCAATGCCTGTTCGTCAAAATCGCGACGCGGCTGTTTAGGATTGGTTTCTATATTTTCGAGAGGAATGCGCAGCGCACCGGTTACGGCTTCTACGGCAGTTTCTTTAAGCTGGCCGCTTGTATTTTTCAAATCCGAATCAATACTCTGTAACAAGGATCGGATACCTTTCCCCAGGGCTTCTTTATTTTGTTTTGGATTGGTCATGTGTATAAGCTACGAGATTTTAGTTATAAGCTATGAGAGTAATTAAGCTTTTGCAATTTACTCAAAAGCTTATATGCATTTTTATTCTTTATCAATATCTTTTTGCCGAAATCTTAGATCCTTAAAAATTTACACTTTTATATAAAGATCGGTTTTGAACTATTAACTCATAACTTGCTTATAGCTCCATTGTTCTTTCTTCCTGCGGAATTTTGGTCATATTGTTTTTCTGCAATATTTCTTTAGCCAGGTTCAAATAATTCATGGCTCCTTTGCAATTGGCGTCGTACAATATTACCGGTTTACCAAAGCTGGGCGCTTCGCTTAAGCGGGAGTTCCTATGGATGATGGTATTGAATACCAGGTCTTCAAAATGCCGGCGAACCTCACTTACCACCTGGTTGCAAAGACGCAATCTTCCGTCATACATCGTCATTAAAATACCTTCAATAACTAAGGAAGTATTAAGCCGGCTTTGCACAATTTTTATGGTATTTAATAATTTACCCAGACCTTCCAACGCAAAAAATTCGCATTGCACCGGAACAATTACCGAATCGGCTGCCGTTACTGCATTTACTGTTATCAAGCCCAGCGAAGGCGAACAGTCAATTACAATAAAATCATATTCCTCACGCAGCGGTTCTATCAACTGTTTTAAAACCCTTTCGCGGTTAGGGTAGTTGATCATTTCAATTTCTGCACCTACCAGGTCAATATGCGATGGAATCAGGTCGAGGTTGGGAATATCGGTTTTTAAAACCACGTCCTTTGCCTCCGTATCGTTTACCATGCAATCGTATAAGCCATGGGTGATGTTTTGTAAATCAAAGCCTACTCCTGTAGTGCTATTAGCCTGCGGATCGGCATCTATTAGCAACGTCTTAAACTCCAGCACCGCAAAGCTGGCTGCAAGATTAATGGCTGTGGTGGTTTTACCTACGCCGCCTTTTTGATTGGCTACTCCAATAATTCTACCCATTATTTCTGCTAAAAATTTATAGTTCAATGCTTTCGCCAATGCGTGGCATCAATAATTGGATGCCTGCATCTTTGAACGCATTTTGTACTTGTTGATGATCAATTTTAATATACCCAAAGGTATCATAATGCACCCCTACTACCGTATTGCACTGTATCATTTTTGCCGCTTCAATCGCATCTTCATACCCCATGGTAAAGTTGTCGCCAATGCATAGAACGGCAAAATCAATTTTGGCATAACGTGGAATCAACTGCATATCCATTGTTAAAGCCGTATCGCCACTATAATAAAATGTTTTTTCTTTTGTGGTTACTACAAAACCTAAGGGGTTTCCGCCATAACTGCCATCGGGCAGGCCAGAGGAGTGAATGGCATTTACCGCTTTTACGGTTCCAAAATCAAATTCTTTTTTTCCTCCGTGGTTCAGGGGATGAATACTTTTTAAACCTTTCTTTCCAAACCATTCGCTTACCTCTGCATTAGAAACAATCATAGCACCTGTGCGTTTGGCAATGGCTTCCACATCGGCTATATGATCGCCATGCCCATGCGATACTAAAATATAATCGGCCGGTACCGCATTAATATCAATGTCCTTCGCTAACTCGTTGGGAGTAATAAACGGATCGAACAATACATGTTTGCCCCCGGTTTCTACAGCAAAGCAGGCATGGCCATAATAGGTAAGTTTCATAAATGACTTTTAATATTGAAAGAACGCAAAAATACGTTTTAAGAACGGCAAAAAGGTTTTAAACCGTACAACATCTTTACTTTGCATTTGTTAATATCTTTCACTTTATTAAGATTGGTTATGCGTAGCACCCCTTTTTTATTGTTTTTGAGTGTTCTGATGCTTTTGCTGGATTTTTACATGTTTCAGGCCATAAAAGTAGTGGCGCAAAATGCAGGCCCTAAAACCCGGTCGGTAATATTAATAGGCTATTGGGTAATTTGTGCGCTGATCTTATTGCTTTTTTTAATTTTCCCTTATCTAAATATTGAAAGGTATTCTAAGCGGATCCGGGATCTGGTATTTGTGCTGATTGCCGCCTGGTTTTTTGCACAGCTTATTGGAGCAGTGTTTTTATTGATCGATGATTTGCGCAGGGGGTTTCAATGGGTGGCGGGTAAAATATTTTTTAGAAATACAGAAGGAGAAGGAAACCTGGAAGGCGGTGGCATATCCCGTTCTGTTTTTTTAAGCTGGATAGGAATTGCAGCAGGCGGCGGCATCTTCGGATCATTACTACACGGCCTTTCTAATAAATACAATTAC
>JAICHT010000210.1 GCA_025924755.1 Chitinophagaceae bacterium
AAACATCGGTCAACGAACCACACCTCTACGGCATACTCACTTTACCCAATACTTGTTCTATCACATTTACAGCCGTGATATTCTCGGCCTCCGCTTCGTAGGTAAGCCCAATGCGATGGCGCAATACATCTATGCAAATGCTGCGTACATCTTCCGGAATGACGTAGCCCCGCTTGTTTAAAAAAGCCTGCGCTTTGGCAGCCATCGCCAGGTTGATACTGCCCCGCGGTGAAGAACCGTAGCTGATTACCGGTTTTAATTTTTCCAGTTTATACTCGGCAGGATTGCGGGTGGCAAACACAATATCAATAATGTACTGCTCTACTTTTTCATCCATGTAAATTTCCTTTGTCATGTTTCGCGCCGCAATAATTTCCTGCATGGATACTACCGGGTTTACCACAGGCGAGGACAGGCCTTGTACGTTCTGGCGAATAATCAGTTGCTCTTCTTTTTTAGAAGGATAACCCACCACCACTTTCATAATAAAACGGTCTACCTGCGCTTCGGGCAAGGGATACGTACCTTCCTGGTCCAGCGGATTTTGAGTAGCCAATACTAAAAAAGGGTCATCTAATTTATAAGTCGTATCGCCCAAGGTTACCTGCCGTTCCTGCATTGCTTCCAGCAAGGCGCTTTGTACTTTTGCAGGCGCCCGGTTTATTTCATCGGCCAATACAAAGTTGGCAAATATGGGACCTTTACGCACAATGAAATCAGCCCGCTGCTGGTTGTAAATCATAGTACCTACCACGTCGGCTGGCAGCAGATCCGGTGTAAATTGTATACGGCTGAATTTTCCATGTATGGCCTGCGAGAGCGAACGAATGGTTAAGGTTTTGGCTAAGCCCGGCACACCTTCCAGCAACACATGTCCGTTGCTTAACAATCCTATCAGCAAACGGTCAAGCATATACGACTGCCCGACAATTACTTTCCCTACCTCGTTCTGTAATATATCTACAAATTTTCCCGAATAGCCAATCCGTTCACTTAGCTGGCGAATATCTTCTGCCGTTTTAAGCATAGTTGTTATTTAAAGAATAAGAATTACGAAGCCATTTTTGCAAAAATAAAGCCGCAAACGGCATTGTCCGTTGATCGTAGGCCGATGTTCGTATGTAGCTCCTTTCGAAAAACCATCAACGATCAACTACCAACGCTTTACTACGATAAATATTTTGCTACTATTGGCAACCTGCGGCCCACGCCAAACGCTTTAGAACTTACGCGAATGATAGGGCAAAACTGGTTGCGCTTGTATTCGTTGGTATTTACGAGTTTTAATATCCGCCGTACCAGCGCTGCATCGTATCCTTGTGCAATGATTTCCTTAGGCCCTTGCCGCATCTCAATATATTGATATAGAACCCTGTCCAGCACCGGGTATTCCGGCAAGCTGTCAGAATCTTTTTGATCAGGACGCAGTTCAGCCGAAGGCGCTTTGGTTAATATATTCTCCGGAATTATTTCACCGTTGCGATTAATATATTTTCCTAAAGCAAATACCTGCATTTTGTATAAATCGCCCAATACGCTTAAACCGCCGGCCATATCGCCATACAGCGTTCCATAACCTACTGCCAGTTCGCTTTTATTGGAGGTGTTCAATAAAATATAATTAAACTTATTGGCAACTGCCATTAACAAATTACCGCGGGTTCGGGCCTGTATGTTTTCTTCGGCCAGGCTAAAAGGCAGATCCTTGAATATGGGTTTTAACGCAGCTAAAAAAGATTGATAAACTTCTTTGATAGGCACAATATCATAAGCATTCCCCAGGGTTTTGCAAAGCTGCTCCGCATCTGATACCGAATGAGACGATGAATATTCGGAAGGCATTAATAGTACGCGAACATTCTCTTTACCCAATGCGGCTACTGCCAGCGCCTGCACCACCGCACTATCCACGCCGCCGCTGGCGCCAAGTATGGCTTTGGAAAAGCCCATCTTTTTAAAATAATCGCGGATGCCTAAAACCAGCGCATGGTAAATTTCATCAATATTTTTTTCGTTTACCAAATAATCCAGCGTATCGGTATCGCTGCCTACTTCAGCGGCCGAATAGTAATACTTGTGCGCTACAGGAGCTTGTGGTTTTTTCTTTAAAAGTTCATCTAAATCAAACAGCGCATAATCTTCTTCAAAATACTTCATTTCTTTTACCAGTTGCGCATTGATATCATATACTATGCTGCCGCCATCAAATACAATTTCTGTTTGCGAGCCGATATTGTTGCAATACAACATCGGTATGCCGTATTTGGCTACATTGGCTTCCACAATGCTTTTGCGAACCGTATCCTGTGCATAGTTATAAGGCGATGCGGAAAGATTCAGCATCACGTCGGGCTGTTGCTGTATCAGCTTATCCATCGGCGTTTGCCGGTATAATAAATTATCGCCTAAGTTCCAGATGTCTTCGCAAATAGTTACGGCCAGTTTCTTTCCTTTAAATTCCATTACCTTCCAATCGAATGCCGGTTCAAAATAGCGGTTCTCATCAAACACATCGTAGGTAGGCAATAGGGTTTTATGGATTTCTGCTTTTATTTGTTTTTCGTAAAGCAGAAAAGCAGCATTGAATAAATCTTTTCCTTCTTTCGATGGGTTGCGGGCCGGGCTTCCAATCAACACGCCTATATCATCTGCATATTCTTTAATAATATCAATAGCTGTATAGCATTTGTTAATAAAGTCATCAAACTCCAAAAAATCTCTTGGCGGATATCCGCATACACACAGTTCGGAAAACAATACTATATCGGCACCTTGCTGTTTTCCTTTCTGTATGCCTTCTATAATTTTTTTTGTATTTTCTTCAAAGTTGCCGATGTGGTAATTTTGCTGCGCCAGAAATATTTTCATGTTATAATTAACTGTCTTTAGTTCAAAGTTCTGTAATAAATTACTAACGTTACCGTTTATCAACCATGTTTCGTTTAAGCTTACTCTCAATTTTTGTGCTCATTATTTCCTGCAATACCGGCAAGAACAAACCCGATGTATCGAATATTAAAGTAGATATGCAACTGGAGCGGTTTGACAAGGATTTTTTTATGCAGGATACCAACCATCTTTCTGCATCCATGCCGCAATTGCAACAAAAATATCCCGGCTTTTTACCCATTTATCTGCAATATGTATTGGGTCTTGATAACCATACTCCACCCGATACCGTATTGACACAGGTAAAATATTTCATCAGCCAGGACCGTTTTTTATACGATTCGGTACAGAAGAAATATCCCGATCTGGACGCAGTGAAAAGTGATATGGCCACAGCTTTTCAATATGTAAAATATTATTATCCGCAATATATCGTTCCCAAACTGATTACACTGGTAGGTCCTATTGATGCATTGGCAAAATTAAATGACAGCTACACACCCGACTTTTTAGGAAAGGACTTTTTGGGTATCAGCCTGCAATTTTATCTAGGTAAAAACTTTTCTGTGTACGAGGATCAGAATTATATTTTAAATGTAGCGCCGCAATACAGAAGCCGCAGGTTTGATAAAGAATACATTGTGCCCGATGCCATGCAGCTAATAACCGATGATATTTACCCGGATAAAAGTGGAGGCAGGCCATTGATGGAACAGATGATTGAAAAAGGAAAGCAATGGTATATGCTTACGCACTTTTTACCCGATGCGCCGGATAGTGTGATTACCGGCTACACGCAAAAACAACTGGACTGGAGCCGCGAGAATGAAGGAAACATCTGGGGCTATTTTTTAAAGAATGAAAACCTGTACACAATAGAACCAACTATCATTCAAACCTATATTGGTGAAGCGCCTTTTACGCAAGGCATGCCCGAAAGTTCGCCGGGTAATATTGGGCAGTGGATAGGATGGCGTATTATTGAAAAATTTGCTGCCGATCATAACAAGCTTACGTTGCAACAAGTATTGCAAACCCCGGCCAAAACTATTTTTTCAGAAGCGAAGTATAAACCGAAATAGGCAAGAGAATATAGAGGATAGTTGATAGATGGTAGTAACTCATTTTTAGAAAGCTAATATTAACCAACGAACATCGGCCAACCATCAACAATTATCAACCTGTATTTTCCTAATTGTATTTAAAAGGCGCAATCATATCAAATGCAGGAATCTTTGCTTCAAACAATTGTTTATTGTCTAAGTTTTCCATCTGGTACGTGCCATGCATACGACCCATTTCCGTGTTTAAATTGCAACCACTTACATATTGGTATTCCTCGCCCTGGCTTATCACCGGCTGCATGCCTACTACACCCTCGCCTTCTACCTCGCGGTAATTGCCGTTGCTATCAAAAATGTACCAGTGCCTGCTGAGGAGCTTTACCGCAAAGTCGTTGTTGTTTTCAATGGTAATGCGATAGGCAAACATATACTCCGACTGCACCGGGTTAGAGTAGTCTTGCTGGTAAAACGTCTCAACGCTTATTTTAACACCTTCAGATATTTTGCTTACCATACTGCGATTTTAGTAAATGTAATCAAAGTTTACACCACATTTAAACCGGAAGTAGCATTATAGTACCTACAACCATTAAATTTGCCAAAAGCATTATCATGAAAATAGCCGTAGCAAAAGGCGATGGAATTGGCCCGGAAATAATGGATGCCGTCATAAAAATATTTGATGCCAACCAGGTAAAGCTGGAGTATGAGTATGTGGAAATGGGAAAATGGGTATTTGACAAAGGCTTTTCGAACGGAATGACGCCTGAAGCCCAGCGAACCATTGAAGATTTGGGCATTTTATTTAAAGGACCCATGGAAACCCCCAAAGGCAAAGGCGTAAAAAGCATTAATGTAACGGCCCGTAAAACCTGGAACACGTATGCCAACAAGCGGGTGTTTCAAACGCTTCATGGCGTGGATACGGTTTTTTCAAAGGCCGGAATTCCCATTGATATTACGATTGTACGCGAAAATATTGAAGATACCTATGGTGGTGTTGAGCATTTGCTTACACAAGATGTGGCATTAAGCCGCCGTTTCATTACGCGTCCCGGCAGTTTGCAGGTTATTAAATATGCGTTTGATATGGCCAAAAAGAAAAAAGCCAAACGCATTACCTGCGGTCATAAAGCTAATATTATGAAGCTGACGGACGGGTTGTTTTTAGATTGTTTTTATGAAGTAGCCAAAGAATATCCTGAGCTAAAATCGGACGATAAGATTGTTGATGACCTGGCAATGAAAATGGTAGTGCGTCCTGATGAATTTGATGTAGTGGTATTAACAAATTTGCAGGGTGATATTATATCGGATCTCTGCGCCGGATTAGTTGGAGGTTTAGGCTTTGCTCCGTCTGCCAATATAGGCGATCATATTGCCATTTTCGAAGCCGTACATGGCACCGCACCTGATATTGCCGGTAAAAATATTGCCAACCCTACAGCTTTATTGCTAAGCGGTTTGGCGCTACTCAGGCACGTAGGCTTAATGGAAAATGCGGCCATTATTGAAAACGCGTTGCTTTATACCTTAGAGCAGGGAATCCATACCGGCGACTTTGGCAACCGCGCTACTTCTTCTGCCAATACTACTCAATTTGCGGATGCTATCATTGGCAACTTTGGAAAGCAGCCACAACATGGTGCTAAAGAATTATTGCCCAATCATCCCGTACCGCATACTATGTTTAAATTAGAGCACAACCTGATGATGGAAACAAAAGAAACGCAGCAGGAACGGATTGTAGGCGTGGACATGTTTATTGCCTCCGACGAGCAGCCGGAAGTAATTGCGCAAAAATGTTTACACCACGGCGGTATCAAATTCAAGCTAATCAGCATCAGTAATCGTGGCACGCAGGTTTGGCCAACCGGCTCGAAATATACGAACCTGGTGAATCAATATAACCTACGCTTTGAAGGCCTAAATAACCAAAGTTTAAATCAATTAGATATTATTGGGTTATACGTAAGCTTATGTGCTGATTTTAAAATCTGTTCTATTGAGTTGTTAAATATGTGGGGCGATAAGAGAGGCTATAGCCTGGCACAAGGACAGTAAGAGCTTCAGGTTCTGAGTATTGAATTATAAGTTCTGGGTTTACGCTCAGAACTTTTTATTTTAAGAAGTAAGCGGAGCATCTGTATAAGGCACTATTTAAATTTACTAGATAGGAAATCACAAATACACAAGGATGCTAATAGTACTCCGTAGTGCCTTCATACCTTGTGGTTTAATTATAAAATTCAAACCGCCTTAAGAGAGCTTTAGCTGTTGTTGTGATTGAATATTTCCTGCAACAATTTTCTTTGTGCATGCTGAGTTACCGCTATACTACAAATAAAAACTGCAGGCTGCGAAATTGTAATGAACAGTCCTCTGCCATCTCTCATCAGAAGAAATTAAAAATAGTTGTAAAAGTATTATCAAGCGGTTGTAACCTTTTAAATGTTTGCTGACTCTATTGGTATATAAAGGGTCGAAGTGAAAGTGCATAATATGGAATAGCTATAAATCAATAGCTATTCCCGAAGGCTGTACTATATAATTTTTACAACTAAACACTTTGCAATGAGATACAAAAGACAAGCAGTCATCCTACTATCCTT
>JAICHT010000211.1 GCA_025924755.1 Chitinophagaceae bacterium
TAATGTTTCAGGTTTTATAAAAATAAATTGCCATAACAATATATACGATCCCATTTATTTTGTAGTAATAACCAGGTTGTTTGATGCCAAGCCTTTTGCCTCGGCTTTAAGAGTGATGCTTCCTGCTTGCATTTCGGGCCGCACTATTACCAGGCACCTGCCCCTGAACGTAGTTCTGGCAGGCGTATGAAAGCTTTGCATATCGGAAGGGTTTGCATTTCCGGTAGCGACAATTTTCCCTTTGCCGCTTATTGAAAAATGTACTGGTATTGTTGCATCTGGTATTACGTGATCGTTTTCATCCAATACTTCCGCCGTTACAAAACTCAGGTCATACTTGTTGGCGCTAATATGATCTCTGTCTGCAGTAAGCCGAATTTTTTTAGGCGTGCCTGTAGTTTGTAAGGTGATGGAATCTACTGCTTTGCCATCCTTTATACCAATAGCTTTAAGTTCGCCGGGTTGATAGTTTACAGAAAAGGTGGCCGTAATACTAGTGTCGGCTACTGCTTTTTCGGCGATGGTTTTGCCATTTAGCTGAAGGCGAACCAATGGATAGTGCGTATATACATGTACCAGTAATGGCTTGCTTTGTGGTTCGCTGAAATTCCAGGTAGGATATTCATCAGGCCAGCCCCAATAGCTTACCACTTCTTTATGCCCCTCCGGTTCGGGTGCATGTACCAGCATCGCTATGGTTTTTAGTTTCCACACAATATCGCGGTAATACGATTGCGGCTTTTTACCACCAATTAAATCAATATCACCACAATAAGCGTTGAACCATGGCCACGGCATAGCAAAGGTTTTCAGACTATCTAATTCCGTATGACCAATACCGGTTTCACCCATATAATCCATAGCCGTCCACACAAAATCGCCAATCACCCAGGGATGCTGCTCCACTTGTTTCCAGTTTTCATATGCTTCTCCCGGAAAAGACTCGGTACCCATCATGATGCGTTGCGGATGAAGTGCATGATCTTTTTCATACTGTTGCCATTTATAATTATAACCGCCTACGTCTAGCAAAGCAAAAGCCCGTGCCGTAGTATCCCATTTATATCCCGGATGATCCCAAAAGTCGCAAATAGCTTCAGTTACCGGCCGGGTAGCATCCAGGCTTCGCACTTCGTTACTCAGCTTTTTTGCAATAGCAAGGCCCGATGAATCTACCCGTTCATTAATTTCATTACCAATGCTCCAAAAAATTACGGAAGGATGATTGCGGTCACGCAGCACCATGGCATCAATATCTTTCTTCCACCAATTGTCAAAATAAAGATGATAATCCTGCGGATTTTTAGGCCGCTCCCACTGATCAAAAGCTTCGTCTATAACTAATATTCCCAAGCTATCGCAGGCATTCAAGAACTGTTCGGAAGGCGGGTTGTGGCTGGTACGCACCGCATTATAGCCAAACGATTTTAGAAGCTGCACCCGGCGCACTTCTGCCCTGTCAATAGCAGCAGCACCCAAGGGACCGTTATCGTGGTGCATGCAGCCGCCACGAAGTACTGTTTTTTGACCATTTAATAAAAATCCCTTCGCAGCGCTAAATTCAATAGACCGGATCCCAAAGTTATTTACCACCTGGTCTACCCGCTTCCCTCCTTTCCAGATTTCTGTTACGGCTTTATATAAATATGGAGCGTCCGTCGACCATAAATGCGGTTTTGTAATTTGAATGTTTTGAATACTTCCATTATTGGTATCATTAGCCGTTATAGCACTTTCAGCAGAAGCTATTGTTTTGCCATTCGCATCTTTGATATATGTTTTTACCTGTACAGGAGTGGTATTGGCATCGGTTATCAAATTAGTTGCAATACGCACGGTGGCTGCGTCTTTCGATAAGTTTGGTGTGCTGATAAATACACCCCATTGCTGCACATGCACCGGGCTGGTAGTAGTAAGCCATACGTGGCGATATATTCCCGAACCGCTGTACCACCTGCTGTTCTTCCCTTCGTTGCGTACCCGTACTGCAATAATATTTTGGCTACCCGCTGGTTTTAAATATGGAGTGATATCATAACTAAATGCCGTATATCCATATGGATGATTGCCTAAATGATGTTCATTGATCCACACATCGCTATTCATATAAACGCCATCAAAAAGAATATAATTTTTAGTAAGGCTGCTGGTATTTAATGTAAAATGTTTTCGATACCATGCCACGCCGCCTACAGTATAACCCGTGGCCGTAGCACCAATACTGCTCTTTAAAAATGGCCCCTGCACGGTATCATTGGGTGATGGGTTGGTAATGTCTTCAATGCTCCAGTCGTGCGGCAGATCTACCACACGCCAACCGGCATCGTTCAGGTTTTCTTTTTCACCATTAGCCACATCAGTCTTATTAAATTTCCATTGGTCGTCAAAAAGTTTTTTGCTTCTGCCATTCTGTGCATTTAAGAGAAGCGAAGGATATCCGACGATTAGTAAAAAGAAGAAAAAGTACTCCAGGTTTTTTTTCATACAACAAACGATATAGCAAATGTTATTGAATAAAATATTTATCAGAATTTGCAGGCCACAGCAAGCATATTAAACTGATGACACTTCTTTTTCCCAGCCGGTTTCTTTCAGGGCAGGGTCTTCCTCTTTCTTTAAAAAATCAGCATCAGATAGTGAAGCAGCTTCCCAGTTTAGTATGGCTGCATCCGGCACTATATTCACTGGCATTTTCCAGGAAGTAGACGTTTCATTATACGCAATATTCGATTGCAAATTATAACAGGAAATGATGGACCATCGGGGGTGTTCGGACAAATTGGCTTCGGATCGGTGTAGTATATTGGGATGAAAAAATAATGCATCACCCGGCGCCAATTCCACATATACCAATTCCATTGTTTTAAGTGCATGGTTCACCATTACCATATCAGCGCCTACCTGTTCGCCTGAAAAGCCATGGTTCACCCTGCCCATATGATGCGATCCTTTAATTACCTGCAGACAACCATTTTCTTTATTGGCAGCGGTAAGCGCCACCATCACGGAAATCAACTGATCGGGAAACATAAACTGGTTTTTATACCAATAGCCATAATCCTGGTGCCATTCCCAGGCGCCACCAACTTTGGGTTCTTTCTGCATCAGCTTGGAATGGAAGTGACATACCGGCGCGTCGCCTGCTAACAGTTGCGCCACAGCGCTTATCATTTTTTCGCTTCGCGTAAGATAGCCAAACACATCATTGCCCGGTGTAAACCATAGGGATAACTTTGTTTTCTTGCCCGACTTGTCATTTAAATCCAATGCATTTTTACGCATGGCATCATCCTGCAATGCCACATGATAAAGCTTTTGCACTTCGGCTTCGGTACAAAAATTTTTTACTATGATATAACCATCTTTTTGATAGCTTTTAATTTGCTCAGGCGTGAGTTGAAATGACATAAACAGGCTTTAAGAGTACAATCAATATAGTTAGTAATGAAGCAGGCTTTAAAATTAAATCACTATCAGGATATATGAAATTTTAAATTTTTGAAACACCTGTTTTAACGCATTCAATTTTATACACTGTTTGTGGCAAAAAATAATTTTCGGTTCTATAACAAATTTGTACTTTAATGGCATGAATACATCCAGAAGATCCTTCCTCAAAAAAAGCACGATTGCATTTGCCGGCACTGCCTTATTTTCTAAGAGCATGTTTGCCGCTCCTTACAAAAATGAAGTATTAGGCCTACAACTTTATTCGGTACGTGACGATATGAAAAACGACCCGCTGGGAACGTTAAAACAATTGGCGGCTATCGGGTATAAAAATGTAGAACATGCCAACTATGTGAACGGTAAATTTTACGGGTATTCGCCAACCGACTTTAAAAAAGTGCTGGACGACCTGGGATTAAAAATGCCAAGCGGCCATACGGTAATGGGCAAACAAGCATGGAACGATGCTACCAAAGATTTTACCGACCAATGGAAGCAAACCGTAGCAGATGCGGCCACTGTAGGGCAGCAATATGTAATAAGCCCATGGCTGGATGAAAGCCTCCGCAAAAATTATGATGACCTTTTAAGTTTCTTAGACCTCTTTAATAAGTGTGGCGAACTGTGCAAAAAATCAGGGTTAAAATTTGGCTATCACAACCATGATTTTGAATTTAAGTACTCGCTTAACAATCAAAAGATTTACGATATTATTTTAAAACATACCGACCCGGCCTTAGTAGCCCAGCAATTAGATATGGGTAATATGTACGGAGCCGGCGGAAGAGCATTGGAGATTTTAAAACAATATCCCGGCAGGTTTGAATTGCTTCATGTTAAAGACGAAATTAAAAGTGCCAAAGGCGAAATGAATGACGGATATGAAAGTACGGTTTTAGGAAAAGGCATCCTGCCCGTAAAACAAATAGTTGACCTGGCTAAAAAATCAGGCGGTACTTCTTATTATATTATCGAACAGGAATCTTACCAGGATAAAACGCCGGTTGCTGCTGCAAAAGAAGATTTTACTGTAATGAAAAAATGGGGATATTAAAACCGTTTACTATTCATTGCCTAATTTTGTGGATCAGCAGAAACTTTTATTGATATCGTACTACTTATAATTAGAAGCTATTATCATTACAGTTAACTATTTATCAATTAGAAGAACAACTCACTTATAAAAAACCGTATAAAAAATACGGTAGCAGGTTTTATTTTACATTCACTGTATAACGATTACGCATATGGGAGATTTTCAGATAAAGAAACAGCCTAAAGTTTATGATGCCGTTATTGTAGGCTCCGGTGCCGGTGGCGGTATGGCCACTTATGTACTGGCAAACGCCGGGTTGAAAGTGGCGTTGATAGAAGCAGGCCCGATGTACGATCCTAAAAAAGATTCCAACCAGTTAAAGAATCCCTGGGAGTCGCCGCGGCGCGGGGCTTCTACCAAATTTCGCCCATTTGGTGATTTTGATGGTTGCTATTGGGGCTGGGAAATTGATGGCGAACCGTATACGCAGGCAGAAGGCTCTAACTGGGAATGGTGGCGGGCCCGTATGCTGGGTGGCCGTACCAACCACTGGGGACGTATATCACTTCGCTTTGGACCAAAAGATTTTAAGCGCAAAAGCATTGATGGATTGGGTGACGACTGGCCCATAAGCTATGATGATGTAAAACCTTATTACGATAAAATTGACCGATTGCTGGGTGTGTTTGGTACTAATGAAGGTTTGGAAGATGATCCCGATGGTATTTTTCTTCCGCCACCAAAACCGCGGCTGCACGAACTGTTTATCAAAAAAGCTGCTACCAATATTGGCATACCTGTTATTCCTTCCCGCTTATCTATTCTTACCAAAGCAATTAATAAGGATCGGGGCCAATGTTTTTATTGCGCCCAGTGCGGCAGAAGTTGTAAAGTATATGCCGATTTTTCTTCGTCCTCCGCTTTGATTATTCCTGCGTTAAGAACGGGCAATGTAGATCTGTTTACCAATGCAATGGCCCGCGAAGTTTTAACGGATCGCGAAGGAAAAGCAACAGGCGTATCTTATATTGATAAAACAGATTCACAGGAATACCAGGTTACCGGCAAAACCGTGATATTGGCAGCCTCTGCCTGCGAATCGGCACGGCTGTTATTAAATTCAAAATCGCAGCGGCACCCCAATGGTTTAGCCAATTCCAGCAACGTAGTAGGAAAGTATTTGCATGATTCCACCGGTGCCGATATGGGTGGTATTATTCCGGAATTGTTTGACCGCAAACGCTATAACGAAGACGGTGTTGGCGGCATGCACGTATATACGCCCTGGTGGCTGGATAATAAAAAACTGGATTTCCCGCGTGGTTATCATATTGAATATGGCGGCGGCTTTGGAATGCCTTTATACGGATTTAACTGGGGCATTGAAAATTTAAATGGCAAGTATGCGGTAAAAGGCAAGCATAAAGAAGCGGGTGGATATGGCGCTTCGCTGAAAGAAGATTATCGGTATTTTTTTGGAGCGCATGTGGGTATGGCAGGCCGCGGCGAAGCCATTGCGCGGGAAGACAGCTATTGCGAAATTGACCCAAGCGTGGTAGACAAATACGGCATACCGGTATTGCGTTTTCATACTACGTATACGGATTATGAAATAAAGCAGGCCAAGCATATGAAGGAAACCTTTTCAGAAATTCTTCATTCGATGGGTGCGGTAATTACTTGGGGTGGCGATGATGGCCCGAAAAATAATTACGGATTGCATGCTCCTGGTAATATCATTCATGAAGCCGGTACGGTTCGTATGGGCAACGATGCCAGGCGGTCGCCTTTAAATAAATGGGGGCAGGCGCATGATTGCAAAAATTTATTTAATGTAGACGGCGGAATGTTTGTATCACAGGGAGATAAAAATATCACCTGGACGATCCTTGCTTTATCTATGCGCACTTCAGAATATATTGTAGACCAGCTGAAGAAAAATAATATTTAATCTATAAATTTCTTTCAATTTTTTGTAAAAATTAAAACGATGGATAGAAGAA
>JAICHT010000212.1 GCA_025924755.1 Chitinophagaceae bacterium
AAACAAATGCAATAGTTATTTTCAGTAACCGACCATTAAGTTTATCAACCGCCAACGATCATCTATCATCTCTAATATACATCCTTCAAATATCTTCCTTCTTCTTTTAAGCCCTCTATAAACTGTACCGCCTCTTCTATGCTCTTATTACCATATTGCCCTACTATTTGCATCAGTGTATCTTCCACATCCACGCTCATAGGTTCTTTAGCACCGCATACATAAACGGACGCGCCGTTCTGTATCCAGTCGTATAATTCCTGCCCATTCTTCAGCATTTTATGCTGCACATAAATCTTTTCCTTTTGATCTCTGGAAAATGCCACGCTTAATTTATTAAGCACGCCGGTTTGCAGCCAGTTCTGCAGTTCGGTTTGATATAAGAAATCGGTAACAAAATGCTGATCGCCAAAAAACAACCAGTTACGTCCGCTGGCGCCAGTAGCTTCGCGTTGTGCCAGGTATGACCGGAACGGTGCAATACCAGTTCCGGGCCCAACCATAATGATATCCTTATCATCTGCCGGCAATCTGAACTGCGAGTTTTTATGAATATAAAATTCCAGGCTGCTATCAACGGGTAAGCCAGATAAATAATCCGAACACAAGCCGCATTGTATTTCTTCGTTCACCAAAAACAGATCTCTTGCCACGGTTACATGCACTTCTCCACTATGCGCTTCCGGCGAAGAAGAAATAGAATATAATCGGGGCGCCAACGGCTCTAATATTTGAATCAAATCCTCAAATTGCGCGGCACCTTTTGTAGGATAAAAATGCAATAACTCAATCAACGCCATTCTCTTTATGGGAAAGTCACGTTGCACCAAAGCAGCATATTTACTCACCACCCGCTCCGGCAAAAAACCAATATGCAACTTTCTTCGCATCAACTCATATACCGTTACATCTTCATTGCGGTGCTTCACTACTTTTTCTTTATCCACACCTATCAGGCCAATAATGGCTTCCACCATTCCGGATGCATTGACGGGAATTACGCCTAATGAATCGCCCGGCAAATAATCTATAGCTTCTTCTGCAGCTATTTCAATATGATGCGTTTCTTTATTAGAACCAATATCATTTAAATTAATATTGGTTATCAAAGTGCCCTTGTATATTTTTTTGCCTGTAGACTTCTTTGGAGCAGCGGGAGAAGTAATTACAGGAGTTGCAGCATTACTACTTTCACTTAATTGTTGCATCACCTGCGAGAACCAGTTTTCCGCATCTGTTTCAAAATCTACATCGCATTTCTGCAACGGCACCAGGCGTTGTCCACCCAGTTTGCTTAACTGCATATCCACATCCTCTCCGGCTTTGCAAAAAAGCGGGTAAGAAGTATCGCCTAAGGCTAATACAGCATACTTCATCTTATCCAGCTTTATACCATTGGCATGAATATGATCGTAAAACTTTTTAGCCGCTGCCGGCGGATCGCCTTCGCCTTGCGTACTTACAATAGATAAAAAATATTCTTCTTTTGGCAGGTCGTTTAGCCGGTATTGGTCCAGGCTGATTACCTTGGCATTGATACCCTGCTTTTTGGCTTTGGATGCAAAATCTGCTGCCAGTTTTTTAGAGTTGCCAGATTCGGTTCCATAGGCGATGGTTATTTTATTGATGCCCGGCTTTGCAGCTACTGTTGCTGGTTTTACTTCACCATTTTGAGAAGCTATTCCGGAGAAGTAACCACTCATCCAGGCCAGTTCTTCTTTTGATGCGCCTGCAATTAAGTCTTCTAATATTTTCAGTTTAGACGATGCTAACATGCTTTATTATTTCGAAATGATTTTTAATTAAGCTCTCGCTTCTTTTTTATATGGGATCAGTTTACTTTCTACTGGGCTGAAATATTCTTTTGTACTGTGGCTGTTTTGCAGCCAGCCAAATTGCTGATGCAATTGCACTACTTTTCCAATAACGATCAGGGAAGGCGATGCAAATTCCATATGTTTTAATTTTTGGCTATACTCATATACGGTGCAGGTATGTACCCGTTGCATCGGCGTGGTAGCCTGTTCAATTACCGCCAGCAACTTTTCCTCCACAATATGATTAGTAATTAATTTATCTACTAAATGCGGCAGGGTTTCTACCGACATATAAAACACTAAAGTATCATCTGTTTCGGCCAACTCTTTCCAATATGCTTCCGTTACTACATCCGATTTATAATAAGTAAGAAAACGAACTGCGGTGGCATATCCTCTTGCCGTTAAAGGAATACCACTGTATGCGGCAGCGCCTAAAGCGGCCGTAATACCTGGAACAATTTCGTAGGGAATATTGCGGGTAACAAGCGTTTGCAGTTCATCCAATATATTTGAAAAAATAGAAACATCTCCGCCTTTTAACCGTACTACCAACTTTTCTTCCGATGCATATTGAAGCAGTAAATCATTGATGGTTTGCTGGGAAGTAGACGCTCCTTTGCGGCACTGTTTGCCTACATATATTATTTCTGCAGCGGGGTTCACGTATTCTTTCAATATCACTTCACTTACCAGCCGGTCCGTTAACACCACATCGGCTTTTTGCAAATACCGCAATGCCTTTATAGTAAGCAATTCCGGGTCTCCGGGGCCTGCTCCAATAAATATTACTTTACCGTATGATATGGTTTGATGCATTTATTAAAATAATAAAAGGCAATATTCACAATTACATAAGTTTTCGCACTAAAGGTTTGAAAATTATACTGCCAGTCTTGCCTAATGATTTAAACAGGTGAAAACAACCAATAATCTACTAAATTAGTAGATTATTGCCGCAAATATAAGAATTGATTTTATTTAGCCGGTTCTTTTAGCAGACTTTAAGAAAATAGTAAACGAGAGGAGGTGAATAATATAAAAATTTACATTGTCTACAACCAAATCAAAATAGGGCAGCATAATGCTGCCCTATTTTGATTTTAATTTTTGAGTACTTGTATCTGTTGCCTTTCTTTAAAAGCTCCATCTGCAACTTCAATAAAATAAATTCCATTTTTTAGATTGCTTACATTTACATTTCCTTTCTTCACTTTATTAAATTTGACATGTTTCTGAATATTTCCTTGTTGATCATATAGATTTACTTCTGTTATAGCATGTTGATCAATATCCGTTGATACTGCATTCGAAGATACTTCCACTGTTGATGATGCCGGATTCGGAGCTACTGTATATGCAGACATTGTCGTGCAATTGGTGATTGTAAAAGTTCCGGTTTTCCAAAGACTGTATGTATTACAGCCTTGCAAATAACTACGCACAGCTATTGTATGAGTTCCTACATCCCAAATCAATGGGTTAATGGAGATGCTTGTTCCACTTCCTACACCTTGACCATCTATCTGCCAAGAATAGGTTAGCCCTTGAACTGGTGTGCAAACGCTGGCTGTTCCAGTCACCCCTCTCTTGTAACAGATATTTCCTGGTCCACATATTCCATTAGGGATTGTAGGAGAGCCAATAGAAACAGCAATATCAATAGATGCGGTGTAGTTTCCAGAAATAGCGGTTAAAGTGGCCGTGCCACTACCTGTTGGTTGCAATACTATCTGATTCGTATTACTGCCGGATGCCATTATTGCTGGTCCGTTAACTGTCCAATTAATTGAAAGACATAGTGGAGAAACAGTATAGGTTGTAGGACAAATGATTGAAGTAGGTTGCCCCGAAAAACCAAAAAAGTTGTTTAACTGACCAACCCTTACGCCATCTACTCCATTTACAGTTGCAAAAAGTGCCTTGCTTCTTTGCCGCTGTCCAGACGTAAATAGATTCATACAAGCATCATATGTATAGTCCATGTAATTCATAAACATATCACCATTAGGTCCATTATTACAACTGATTGGTTGACCCGTTGGGCAATTAGTAGTAGCACCATACTGAGGAGGTGTATCTCCTACAAAATCGTCGCCACAATTAGCATCTCCCCAAATATGTCTAAGGTTCAACCAATGGCCGATTTCATGTGTTGCTGTACGACGCCGATTATATGGACTAGCAACATTTCCCGTCCTACCAAAAGCCGTATAATGAATAACAACCCCGTCAAATTGAGGGTAAGTACTGTAATCTGCAGGCCATGTTGTATATCCAAGAAGTGTAGTACTTAAGTTGCAAACCCAAATATTTAAATAACGATCGGTTGGCCAAGCAGCATCACCGGTACCGTTGATCTTAATTCCTATTGTAGCGTCATCTGGAGTTCCGTCTGGTCTATTAACCCTAGCATTAAATGAAGTCAGCGAAGTTTGTTTACGAATTATCCCATTGGTTGTATTGCCGTTGGGGTCTATACAAGCAAGTTGAAATTGAATGGTATAATCGGTAGTAAAAGGCGCAAAATAAGAAGGAGTGTTAACTCTGTCAGCATTTAGCCTTCAAAAATCCTCATTTAAAACATCTATTTGAGATTGAATTTGTGCATCTGAGATATTCAAGCCAGTACCTATGGCTTCACCATTATGGAGCACATGTACTACTACAGGAATAAGTATGATTCCATTATTGTTAATCAGCCTTGATGTACTACTATTTTGAGAATTGATGTAATTAGCTGTAAAATTTTCAAGATTTATAAATCGCTGATACCTGTCCGGAGCATTCGTTTGTAGTCAGGTCAGATCCAATGCATTGCCACATTGCTGAGCAAAACTAAATCCATAAACAAAATAGCAGTTAAGATGAGGGCTAGCCGCTTTTTTAGATGCATAGTAAGCAGTTATTGAGTAAAAAGAAATAAAAAAATAATCCGTATGATAATTATTACTCCCTTGTAAAATGTTGAAAGAAATCACTTCTTCCATAAGGATTGTAAAAGAGTGCGCTATCGTTGCACAGATAAGCGCGGAAATTATATATCTTCTTTCCTGTTAGGGGATCGGTAGCAATCACCGTAGCCATAGAGTCAAGCGTATACGTACTGATCTTCATTTCATAATCTATCTGGTAATTACAGGTAGATTGTAAATGACCATTTTCAAAGTAACGTACTTTCCCATTCTCATCAAAAACATAGGTTCTATGTATGCCAATACTTGAGGGTGTTTGCAGGGAATCACTAGGGAAGCCTCTATCTCTTACTTCTGTATACACCCATTTATAGGTACCTGTTATCAGTTGACGAACGCTGTCTACTTGGTTTGTTTTTCGTTCACAGTTTACGATTATAGCATCGGGATGCTTTATAGGTGTTTTATAACAAGCAAAAAAACAAAAGCAGGTAAGGAAAAGAGAAAATACTTTTATCTGGTTCATAAGCATTGAAATAAATTATTAATGCAGGATACCACATCAATTAATTTATTAAATCAAATATGGGATGGTGTTTTTATATATACTAAGAGAAGCAAGGGTTATGTAGATGTATTTCTCAGGGTTTACTGAAAAACTGAGCTTTCCGATAAGAGTTTCCACTATGACTCCACTTTAACCCAACCCAATCAGAATTTTATACAAATCAATTTACGCATTTGCCAATGCCCTATCTAAATGTACGTAGCCCCCGTCTACATGAATAATTTGCCCGGTAGTATGACTGGATTTTGAAGACAATAAAAAGGCCACCATATTGGCAATTTCTTCCGGCGTGGTCATCCGGTTTTCCAGTGGGATTTTCGAGGTGATTTCTTTTAATTTTTGTTCGGGATTCGGTAAGGTTTGAATCCAGGTTTGATATTGTGGCGTCCAGGATTCCGCCACGGCCACAGCATTCACCCGAATGCTATATTTCAATAATTCTACCGCCCATTCCCTGGTTAATGCATTTCGTGCGCCATTGGCTGCCGCATAGGCAGACGTATTGCCCTGCCCGGTTTCCGCGGTTTTGGAGGTAATATTTACGATAGCGCCTTTGCTTTTAATTAAATGCGGCAACGCATAATGTGCCATCAAAAAATAATGCACCACGTTTTTGTGTAAAGATGAAATGAACCCTTCGTAGCTGCCGTTTTCCAACCCTACGCCATCATTTACACCGGCATTATTTACCAATCCTTCTATGCGGTTATATTTATGGACTACAGCCGCCACTGCTTTTTCACATTCCTCCGGCTTACTTAGCTCGGCTACCACCTGGAAAGCTTTGCCACCGGCAGCTTCTATAGCATCCACCACCTTCAAATTGTCCTTGTAATCTCGGCCAACAATAACAGGTATCGCTTCTTCTTTGGCTAAAACGGTTACTATTCCTTCACCAATGCCTTTAGCACCGCCGGTTACTATTATTACTTTATCTTTTAATTGCAGGTCCATATCAATCAGTCAGGTTATAAAAATTTACGGCATTATCGCCAAAGAATTTATTTTGATCTTCTATTAAAAAAGTGGAGAAATAAGTTTTTACAATATGGATGGTTTGCTGATAAGAAGCAGCGACCAAACAAACTGGCCAGTCGGAACCATATACTATTCTATCAACACCAAAAGCTTCCACTACCACATCTAGGTAAGGAATAAAATCTTCTTCTTTCCAAGCTTT
>JAICHT010000213.1 GCA_025924755.1 Chitinophagaceae bacterium
AGGGAGCCAGCCTTCATAAATTATCCGGTACTATACAAAACGATATATTAAAAGAATATGCGGCAAGGGGCACGTACATCTATCCTCCGAAACCTTCTATGCGCCTGATTACTGATATTTTTGAATGGAGCAGTAAAGAGGTTCCCAGGTGGAATACTATTTCCATTTCAGGCTATCACATTCGCGAAGCCGGCAGCACTGCCGTGCAGGAAGTCGCATTCACTTTAAGCAACGGCAAAGCCTATGTAGAAGCGGCTTTAAAGAAAGGTTTGGATATTAATGTTTTTGGCAAACGCCTTTCATTTTTCTTTAATGCCCACAATAATTTATTTGAAGAAGTGGCTAAGTTTCGGGCGGCAAGGCGCATGTGGGCGCATATTATGAAAACCTTAGGCGCCACGGATGAAAAGGCCATGATGCTACGGTTTCATACACAAACCGGTGGAAGTACCTTAACGGCACAACAGCCTTTAAATAACATATCCCGAATTACGATGCAAACCTTGGCGGCTGTATTAGGGGGCACGCAATCTTTGCATACCAATGGCTACGACGAAGCACTGAGCCTGCCTACCGAACAGGCAGCACGGATAGCCTTGCGAACCCAACAAATAGTAGCTTTTGAAAGTGGCGTGGCCGATACAGCAGATCCGTTGGCAGGTTCTTATTTTATTGAAAACCTTACCGCTGAAGTAGAAGAAAAATCATGGCAGCTTATTGAAAAAATTGATGCGATGGGCGGAAGCGTAGCTGCTATTGAAGAAGGTTTTATACAAAATGAGATTGCACGAAGCGCTTACGAATACCAGCGCCAGATTGAAAACAACGAAAAAATTATTGTAGGTGTAAATCAATTCCAGGTAAAACAGGAAGAAGCGGCACCAGTATTTACTATTGATGATAGTATAAGAGAAGCACAAATACAAAAAATCCGCCAGCTAAAAAATAGCCGGAATAATGAAAAAGTACGGCAACTACTAGAAGCCATACGGCAAAAAGCAATGAGTACGGAAAACCTGATGCCTGCTGTAATTGAAGCCGTGGAAAATAATTGTACGCTAGGCGAGATTGCTGATGAATTAAGAGGTGTTTTTGGGGAATACAAATAAAGCAAAAGCTTGTATTTGTACAGATTAAATAATAATATAGTAGCCAATTAACAGTGTTGTTATATTATATGAAACCCACCTTAACTAATTGCTGCCTGCTTCTTTTTTCCTGCACCTTTACTAGTTGCACACATGCCTATTACTTGAATGCTTTTAATGCCAACAATAATACCTATCATGCCATTCCGCTAAAATCAGATGCAGTAAAAACTTCAACGTATGTTGGTGGCAATATTGCAACTGGCGGCGCTAATTCCTATTGGCGGGATGGTGTTACCAGCACTCAGTTCACCATCCACCGAAGCCATGCTTTCGGACATTTTAATGCATTTTATGGAAGCTCTTTTTCGCTGGGCTCTTATCATGTAAAGCGTTACCACGCTGTAGTTCCTAAAATGCAAATAGATTCATCTGCTATTAATGCAATGGCGGGCAAAAAGTTTTTTGGAGGTTATGGCCTTGATGGAGGTATCAACTTTGTGTTGCCTTTAAGTAATGGAAGTGAATGGAGAGTGTTGGGCATTGAAACTTGCTACAGAAATGAGTTTGGTGACTACTTAAAGTTTCGAAAGCAGTTGCCAGATTCTGCTGCTAATATCATTGACAATAACCGATCTGTTATGTGGTTGGGCATTGCTTCGGACATCATTATTAAAATAAAAAATTCCAAATTGGGATATAAAGTTGCTTTGGGTGGTTCTGTTTTGCAAAATGCACATAAGGTTACCGGAAATGAAAAGCAAAATGGATATGGCTACTTTTCTCAAACGTTCAGTTTTACAAATAATAAATGGACGGTTTTTTCAGCAATTAATTTTGGCACTTATGCTTTCATGTTTCAGTCGGGCATCAACTACCAGTTAGGCAGCAAAGCACTACAACGCAATAATTAAACAATACTCTTTACACAATACTAAAATTAAAAGCCTCTTGCAGTTATTGCAAGAGGCTTCAAATAATAGGATGCTGTATTACATCTTTGCTTTATTAATGGCCTGTGCAGAGTCCAGGTGCATTTTTAAAGTAGGCAATGTTTTGTTAACCCATGCTTTTAAATCCGCATCTTTAGCATCTTTTGATTCTTTTTCAAATTCGCTAATGTCTTTCTTGTGGTCGTCCACCATCATGCCCGCATAATGCTTATCAAAGGCTTTTGCTTCCATTTTTTCCATAGTGGCTGCATGATCTTTGTACGTGTTTTTCAAGCTGTCGGTATTTAAAGTAATACCTTTTGCACTAGCCAGGTTTTTCAATTCGTCGTTAGCAGCAGAATGGTCTTTCACCATCATGGATCCAAAATCTTTAATCCGTTGATTTTCTGCTTTTTGCTGAGCCATATTTCCTAAATCTACCTCCATCAGTCCGCCTTTGGCAGCTTTCATTACAAAAGCTTTATCGCTTGCGTTTAAAGGTGTGCTGGAAACATTGGCCGCAGTGCTATTCATGTTACTACTGTTCGTGTTGCTGGCGTTGTTGTTCATATTATTGTTAGCAGTAGCAGTATCCGCAGCGGAGCCCATATTGTTTGTGCTGGTAGCCGTTGTGGTAGAATCCGTACTAGAAGTAGTATCACTACTATTGCCGTTACATGCTGCAAAAAAGGTAGTTGCAGCAATCATTACTATCGGAACATAAATTTTTTTCATAAAAAATGACTTTGATTTTGATTGCAATACATAAATTTTTGTGCCAAGCTTTTTAATACTTTCAAAATATGGAATTTGTATGGCTTAAATAGCACCGAAAGTGAGGTACTTGTGCCGATAATCACTGCAATAATGGAGTGAAGCCATACTCCTTAGCAGTTTTGTATCACAAAATTTATAGCACCCTATATTTACAAAATGAAAAAGATCGTTTGGCTGCTCGGCTTTATTTTACCCTTATCACTTTTTGCTCAAACCCCTGCTTTTATTGCGGATAGCTTGGATGCATATATCAATAAGGGACTGAAAGATTGGGATATACCCGGCCTTTCCATTGTAGTGGTTAAAGATGATAAAGTAATTTTAATGAAAGGATATGGCGTCCGGAATATCAATACCAAAGCGCCAGTTGATGAGAACACCTTGTTTATGATTGCGAGCAATACCAAGCTCTTTACCGGCACATCGCTTGCCCTTTTGGAATACCGTAATAAAATATCTTTAGACGATCCGATTACCAAATATTATCCGGACTACCGGCTGTACGACACCACTACTACGGCTTTAGTAACCATCCGCGATTTATTGTCGCACCGTATAGGCACTAAAACATTTGAAGGTGATTTTACATTTTGGAATACCACTTTAAAGCGGGAAGAAGTAATGCAACGCATGCGACTTTTAAAACCGGTACAAAAATTCAGGCAGGACTTCGGCTATTGTAATAGCTGTTATTTAACGGCGGGGCAGGTTATTCCAAAAGTTACGGGCCAATCCTGGGAAGAATTTGTAAAGGATAGTATTACCAAGCCACTGCAAATGAATCATACGTTATTGCTATCAACCGGTGTTGCCCAACAGCCTGATGTGGCTTCGCCTTACACCACCAGTTATACCGGCACGTTAAAGCAAATTCCTTTCGATAACTGGAACAACCTGGCGCCGGCAGCTGCTATTATCAGTAATGTTGCCGATCTTTCGCACTGGCTGCTTTTTCAACTGGATAGCGGCCGGTACAACGGGCAGCAGATTCTACCGTTTGCCGTATTGCAAAAAACCCGTATGGTGAATATTATCATCAATAGCAAGAAATCTTCTGTGTATCCCATGCATTTTACCGGTTATGGTTTAGGATTATTTGCGGCCGATTATAATGGCAAGCAGGTTTATTGGCACACAGGCGGCGCCGGAGGCATGGTAAGTAATGTCTGTTTTGTGCCCGAAGCAGGATTAGGCATTGCCATTTTAACCAATAATGACAACCAAGGCTTTTTTGAAGCTTTGCGATACCAGATTTTAGATGCCTATTTAGGAGTGCCATTTGTAAACCGCAGCCAGCAACGAATTCCTGGTTTTAAAGCCGATATGAAAGCACAACTTAATGAAATCCAAAACTGGAAAGCCAGAGTAAAAGGCAATAAACCACAACTACCTTTATCAGCATACACCGGCAATTATACCAATACGCTTTACGGCAATATTACTATCACACAATCAGGTAATGATTTGAAAATTGCTTTTGATATTAAGCCGGAGTTAACTGCAACTTTATCGTATATGGATAAGGATGAGTGGTTGATGCAGTACAACAATATTGAGTATGGAATCTTTGCCGTAAAATTTCAGATAAAAAATAATAAAGTAGTGGCAGTAACCACCCGCCAGAACGAATTTGTGGAGTATGATCCATATACTTTTTTGAAAAAATAAGTACGGACTTTGAAAGAATTCAATAATAGTTTTTTATATCATCTTAGAAAGATGGCAAGTTTTGATTTAGTAAAGGATAAATATTATTTTGAAATATCCAACTCGCTTCTCAGCCGCTTGATATTTGTGGACAACCGGATAGAATAACTGAAGCATTAGCCATGAAAAAATAATGCATATTCAGTTTTGTATTACCAGTACATTGAACGGAATTAGTTATTCCATGCTATCCATATTACTTTCATATATATAAAGCCGGCTGCGTAGCAGGGCTACTTCTTCCTGTATCGCCTTCATTTTTTTAAGCAGGTGATGAATGGCTTCTATGCCTTCCAGGTTAATATCCAGCTCGTAATGCAACCGCGCAAATTTTTCTACATCCCGCAACTGGTCGATACGTATAAAACTTTTTTGCTCGACCGTGGTTATCTCTATTAACCCGGAATGATGAAGCGACATAACAAAGGAATGCTCCACATTACAATTTATGCAAAACTCATCAGCCGGTATATATTGGTCTATTTCCATTGATCCTATTTTGATATTACATTTTAGATAATTCGGTAAACAGTTCTTTTTGTCTGCTGGTTAAGTTCGTTGGGATTTTTACATTATAGGTAATATATAAATCGCCAAAATGGCCTTCACTTTTATAAACCGGAAAACCTTTTCCCTTCAACCTTATTTTGGTTCCGTTTTGCGTTTCGTGTTTTACTTTTAGTTTTATTTTTCCGCTCAACGTATCAATCGTTATATCGCCTCCTAAAACAGCAGTATATAAATCTACCGGAACGGTAGCATATAAATCATTGCCTACGCGGTTAAAAGAGGTGTTGTTATTGATTTTAAAAGTGATATACAAATCACCGTTCGGGCCATTGTTCACTCCGGCGCCGCCATGTCCTTTCAGTCGGATGGTTTGACCGTCTTCCACACCTGCAGCAATAGTAATGCGAATCTTTTTATCATTAACGGTTATTACCTGCTGGTGAGTCGTATAGGCATCGGTTAAATTTAAATGCAGTTCTGCATTGTAATCTTCTCCGCGATATGCCGAAGTTCTGCCGCGGCCGGTGCCCTGTGCTCCTCCAAACATGGATTGAAAAAAATCGGAAAAATCGCCTTCTGAAAATGCTTCGCCTGTATGTGTTCTGCCTCCGTGTCTACCGCTATATGCCTGTTCTTGTGCCTGCCGCGCCTTTTCATATTCGTCACCATGCTTCCAGTTTTCTCCATATTGATCGTACTTCTTTCTTTTCTCCGGATCGCTCAATACCTCATTGGCCTCATTAATTTGCTGAAAGGTTTTATTTGCATTTTTATCATGCGGATTTAGATCCGGGTGATACTTCCGGGCCAGCTTACGATAGGCTTTTTTGACATCTTCCTCCGTTGCATTTTTCTCTAAGCCCAAAATTTTATAATAATCTACAAATGCCATGAACTTAATTTAATCAGTAAGATAACGTAATGATACTAAAGTTATCAACTATGCAAATTCTATACTAATGAAATAAAATTGACTTTTTACCATAAGATACGAATTACTATAAGGGCAGTTTGTGCAACAACTTATAAAAATTCCAGAAGAAAGTATAAACAATTATACAGGAACTTACTATTATTTACTATATCAAATATCTAAACGAGTTTCCTGCTCCTGAAGTGTGCTTTTGAATTCCGACCCTACAAAATATTACTTAGATAAAAGCATATTGAATTGATATACTTAAGATTTAAGGTTGCTTTATTAATGTTTTGCCATCTTTAGCCACACACGAAATCGCGTCCATCAGTTGTTGTTTTTTATCATCGCCAATAGTTATAAGCGTAATGTTTTTACTGTTATCTGTAAGGCTGATACTGGTTATTTTATTAGTGGCCAGCCGTTGCAGCATACCCGGAGTAGCGTCGGAGTTTCTAAACGTAATATGGAAATAGCCATCGCAGTTCATGGTTCCG
>JAICHT010000214.1 GCA_025924755.1 Chitinophagaceae bacterium
CAATAAGGCCGATAAATCCAATAATTCTTTTGCAGACTGATAAGCGCCACCTTCCAATTGAGCCGATATCAAAATATTATTTATCAGGCTATCCAAACGCGACGTTTCCTGCAGCATGGTTTGCTGCAGCTTTTGCCGTTGGGGCTCGGATAGCTGGTGGCGCTGAAGCGTTTCCAAACTAAGGCGTGTAACCGATATAGGTGTTTTTAGCTCGTGGGTAATAGCCATCATAAAATTTTGCTGTTGCAATTGCAGCTTAAACTGTCGCCGGGCCAGCCGGTATAGAAATACGGCACCTATTAATATAAGCAGTAAAAAAATGCTGCCTTCACCTATATTCTTTGCCGTGCCTCTTTCTTCCTGTTTATTTATTTGCGCTAAAGCAGCCCGGTATTGAGCATCGTCTTTGATAGTATTGGCTATGTGCTGCTTTTTTAACTCGTGTATCTGCACGTTCTGACGTTGCAGCGACACAAACCACCATATTAACGCAGCAATAATATAGGTAAACAAAACCCAAAAGATGAGGGTAGCACGACGCAGCCTTTTTTTACTATCGTCCGCCATATCAAGGTGCTTTTCTTTCAATACGTATGCCTACGTTCATCACATTTTGCAACGGGTCTTCCCGCATAATATGCTCAATGGTAAAAGTATATTCGCCAGCTTTTTTGAAATAGAAATTTTTGTTCAGCGGCGTTAAAGCAATGTGGTGTTCGTATATATCGTCCATGCCGGTGCCCAGCCATCCATGTTCGTTGGTAGCCAGCGGAAGTTCATACTGTGCTTTTTCTGGTGTGTGGCTACCAGGAGCCAGCGTATATAAGTTTATCCAAAGGTTGTTGTAATTGTATTTATCATTATGCCTGAATACAATAAACACCTGGTAAGGCGCTGTAGTATCGGTAATATTAAATTTAAAACCCGGCTTAAAGCTGCTTTGCCATTGGTGGCCGGAAATAGCCACCTGTTTTTCGTATAAATTAATACGGGTGCAGGAAGTAAAGAAAATCAAAAAACAAAAAGTGAAAAGTAAAAGACTATTTTTCAAGGATTTTTTTTTACAAAGTTATTGCCCGCAGTCTAAGACTGTTAGCATAGCTGAAACTTATAGTACGTTTAATACCTGTTCTTTCGCTTTTTCCAGTTCGTCTTTCATCAGCACTACGCATTTTTGTATGGTAGCATCGTATGCTTTGGCGCCGGTAGTATTTATTTCACGCCCTATCTCCTGTAAAATAAAAGAAAGCTTTTTGCCTTTAGAGTCGTCGTCTTCGTTTAATATGGTTGTAAAATAATCGCAGTGGTTTTTCAAACGAACCTGTTCTTCTGTAATATCAATTTTTTCAATGTAATAAATCAGTTCCTGCTCCAGACGGTTGTTGTCGTAATTTTCCTTTCCTACATTTTCTTCCAGCAGCCGGGTAATGCCTTCTCTTATTTTTTGCTGCCGCAATGGCTCCAGTTCTGCTACTTTCTGTTGCTGGCTCAAAATATTGTCAATACGCAGTTGCAGTTCGCTATGCAGGCTTTTACCTTCGTCGATGCGGTGTTCATTTAAATTTTCAACAGCAGCCTCCAGTACTTTTTTAAATTGCTCCCACTCCTCATCTGTCAGGGTTTCGCTGGTAGGCGTAATTACTTCCGGCAGTTTTACCAGTGTACTTAAAATATTAGAAGCGTCGAGATGCAATTCTTCGGACAGTGCAGCCAACGATTTGTAGTAAGCTTTTGCCAGGTCAGTATTAATACTAATAGGTTTGGCATTGCCGGTTTCCTTCAAGTTTATCATACAGTCCACAGTGCCTCTGCCCAGCTTTTCAGACAATACTTTTCTTATTTCAAATTCAAATGGTTTTATAAAGGCCGGCATCTTTAACTGCAGGTCAAATTGTTTTCCATTTAATGATTTGATATCAACCAAAAAAGTTTTATCGCCTACCGTTTGTTCGGCTCTTCCAAAACCGGTCATAGATTTTAACATGCACTAAATTTAAGGTGAAAGTTGTTCTTAATAGCAAATATTAATGTAAGGATGTAATATAAGTATTTAAAAAAGAAGCTCCGCAAATGCGGAGCTAATATGTCTATGGGTTAGTAAGTAATGGGGAACGAAAATTTCCCTACACAATATTAAAAATAATTTTCGCGAACTAAAAAATTTTGATCACAAATTTATTCACATTTTTATTTTATGGTTGTTAATAAGGATTGTTTTTTGCAACTGCATTACTATACTGCAATGCCAATCCGCAATTTTACATCCGCACTATAAAGACACTTGCAATAGTCCATGCTACTGTACATTGCTGTTACCTTTACAAAAATTATTTTTACATGCGTTTCGAAAAACCAGTACCGCTTACGCAAATAGCAAAATTGATTGGTGCAGAAATCATCGGAGATGCAGAAGGAGCAGCAGCCGGCATCAACGAAATACATAAAGTAGAAGAAGGCGATCTTGTTTTTGTAGATCATCCCAAATATTATCAAACCTGCATCAACTCTGCGGCTACGTATATTATCATTAATCAAAAAACTAATTTTCCGCCGCACAAATCTTTATTATTGGTAGACGATCCATTTGAAGCCTATCAAAAAATAGTGCAGCACTTTCGTCCCTTTACTCCATTTTTTAAGCCCATCAGCGATACCGCTACTATTGGCGAAAATAGCATCATCATGCCCGGCGCTGTTATTGGCAATCATGTAAGCATCGGCGCTCATTGCATCATCTACCCTAATACGGTTATTATGGATCATTGCCATATTGGCGATCATGTGCTGATACAAGCCGGAACTGTTATTGGCTCCGATGCATTTTATTACAACAAAAAAACGAATCGGGACGTGCACTACAAAAAAATGCTAAGCGGTGGCAGGGTGCTTATTGAAAACGATGTGGAGATTGGCGCTAACTGCACCATTGACAGAGGTGTAAGCGGCGATACTATTATTGGTGCCGGCACCAAGCTGGATAACCTCGTACATATTGGGCATGATACTATAGTTGGAAGAAACTGTTTGTTTGCCGCACAGGTAGCTATTGCCGGCGCTACAACCATAGAGGACAATGTAATACTATGGGGACAGGTGGGTGTAAATAAAACGCTGACGATAGGAAAAGGTGCAGAAGTATATGCGCAAAGTGGCGTGGGTGGAGATTTGGAAAGCGGGAAAAAATACTTTGGGTCGCCGGTGGAAGATGCTATGCAAAAGAAAAAAGAACTGGTGTGGATAAAACGCATTCCGCAGCTTTGGGAAAAAGTAATGAGCAACAAATAAAATAATAACGCCCACTAAGTAGCAACAATCCACTCAATCTATTACATAATAAAGCCCCGCCAGGCAGGGCTTATCGGTTTTCAAAGGGTATATTATTCGCTAATGGTTTCTACAGTCATCTACACTTGTGCGAGGGTCATAGTAACGACCGCTGCTGTGGTTATAGCGATCATTAATTTGTTGGATCTTCTCTTACTTTTCTTGTTGAAGGTTACGGATTTGTTGATTCTTTTCATAAGATATCAAAGCTCGTTGGTGTTTTACTTCATGGATTTTAGCATTATACTCCCTGTTTATTTGTTGTATCTGAGCGTCCCTGTTCCGGATGCTGAAATCATTACCGTGGCAATCATTATTACCATAATCTTTCTTATCTTCTCTATTGCCCAATACCTCTGTTTTTGCTTTATTACTAGCATAAGAATGATCGTACTCTTTTGATTGGTGACCTGATTGCTCAAACACAGAACTGATAGTGCCTAATGAAACTAAAAGTGTAAAATCTTTTTCATAATTGTCGATTTAAAATGTACCTATATAAGATTGCTGCGTGTTCTTATTGTTTACAAAAGCAATGTTAAGGTGCTAATACTGCCGCATAAAAAACCCCGCTGGCTGCGGGGCTTGTATAGTACTATCATAATTAAAAAATAAGGCTTTAATGATTCACCATCTTCATGGCTTCATCACTATAGCGGTTGCCTACATTAGGATATGCCGCCAGTATAGTATCTATTTCCTTTAACTCTGCGCCGGATAAACTTATATCTACTGCATCGGCATTTTCCTGTAAATATTTTCTTCTTTTAGTACCCGGAATCGGAATAATATTATTGCCTTGCGCCAATACCCAGGCCAATGCTAGCTGGGCAGGTGTACATCCTTTTTTACCTGCAAAATCTGCAAGAGCTTTGGCTAACTGCTGGTTATTTTGCCAGTGTTCTTCTTGCCGGAAACGAGGCAATGATTTACGCATATCACCTTCCGGAAGACTTTCCATTTCTACCGTATTGGTAACCAAACCTCTCACCAGCGGACTAAACGGAACAAATGAAATATTCAATTCGTTGCAAACTGGTAATACTTCTTTTTCGGCATCGCGTGTAAGCAATGAAAATTCTGATTGTACAGCTGCTATCGGGTGTACCGCATACGCTTTGCGGATAGAGGCCGCCGATGCCTCTGACAAACCCAGGTAACGCACCTTGCCTTCTTGTACCAGGCCGGCCATTGCACCTACCATTTCTTCTACTGGCACATTGGGGTCTACCCGATGCGCATAATACAAATCAATCACTTCTACCTTTAATCGTTTTAAACTTTCTTCTACCGCTTTTTTCATATAAGCCGGTGAGCCATTAAATTGCATGCTTCCGTCAGTGCCTTTTGTAAAACCAAACTTGGTAGCAATAAAAATTTTATCCCGGTTGGGCACCAACACCTTTGAAATTAATGATTCGTTATGCCCTTCACCATATACATCGGCTGTATCCCAAAAATTAATACCCAGTTCCAAAGCATTTTGTAAAGTAGCAATCGACTCTACGTCGTTGCGTTCGCCATATGCCTGACTCATTCCCATACAACCCAGGCCTATAGCCGACAACTGTTCATTGGTACCTCCTAACTTTCTATATTTCATACTATGCTGTTTAGACATTAAAGTTAGCACAGAGTAGCTTGTAAATATGGTTGAGTTGATTTTTGCATCTTTGTTATTAGGCAACCGGCAATAGTAATTCTATTTACCGCCTGTTGTGTCACTCTCTTGTACCCATAGTAATACTATGAAGCAAACAGCATAACAACAAAAAAACCCCGCAGCAGCGGGGTTTACTATTAAAAGCTTTGCTTAATATCTTGGATACATAGTTACGCCAACTCCTACTCTTTCATGCCTGTTATTGCGCCACCTGTTCATTTCTCTTATTCTCATTTCTCTTTCTTCATTCAGGCCACGGATCATTCTTCTTTGTTGCCGCGGAGATAGGCGGTAGTCGTTTCTTACTTCCCATATCCGGTGGTCATATTCGCGGTTAATTTCAGAGATGCGGCCATCTCTATCATGGTCACCAAAATTATCGTACCGGTTGTTATCTACCCTTGCTATATCACGGTCCCGATCACGATCATAACCTCTATAATTATGATCGTACGATTGAGCAGAGGCAAAGGCAACGGAACCAAGCGAAAGCAGCATTATAAATATCTTTTTCATAATTAAGAATTTTAATGCTTTTAAGATGTACTTCTTCTTGCTGCGTTTAAACAGTAAATGTTAATGTAAAAACCGGTCAATTTTTATTGACTGCTGCAAAAACCTGATAGCCGTTTGATGGTTATTACTTAGTGTGTAAAAATTGATTTTTATCTTCTGTACTCAATTATTTACTTTGTTATCAGAAATTTAAACCACTGTAAAACCAATATTCCATGAACCAACTATTCAATGCTGAATCCTTCAAAACCGTAATCAGGGTTTTTGCTGTAATCACGATGCTTATTGTTTTAATTAACGTGTTTAACTAAGTAAAACACACAGCAATCATATTATACAGGTAAGCAGTAAAGAACTTTACTGCTTTTTTTATTCGGGTACATAATCATAAGGTAATTGATCGGCCAGGTTTTTCCAGCTCCAATATCCTTGCGCTACCCAGCTGCGCTGATCTACAAAAAAGCCATTGCGTTTAATTACAATAGCATCCAACAGGTCTACATACGAGATCTCTGTTTTTACATCTGCCGGCAGCCCCATTTGTTGCAGGTATTCTTTTTCAGGTGCGCTTTTTACATACGTAATGCTGGCCTTTTTAGGAAACCATAACTCCACATTGGCCGTAGTATCGTTATACATATAATAGGCAGTATCATAGGGGTTTGCCAACCTGCTAAATTTGTTGGTATTGGTAAGCATATCCACCGTAAAGCCTTGCTGCTTCAGCGTACTATCGTAGTACGAGCGAAGAAAATGCAGGCGGGAACCTTTATAGGCATTTTCCCGGGCATCTTTCCATAGCTGCTGCTGCGCGGTATCTCCTTCCATAGCGGTGTATAAACAATTGCCACGGTACGAGTTTAAATTGGTTTTGTAGTAATA
>JAICHT010000215.1 GCA_025924755.1 Chitinophagaceae bacterium
AATCTAAGATTTCAACCTCGGCGGCATTGCCTGTATTCCATTTGAAAATCACACGCCATTAATCATTGATTATCATCAATGGTGAAATGCCATTAGTAGCTCTTTGTAAAAGAAGGACTCCTGTTCAATATGAACAAGCTTTTATTTCAATTTATTTAGTGTTATTGTAGGTTATAAAACACCTTTTGCACATCTTCATCCTGCTCGAGTTTATCCACCAGTTTCAACACATCCTGCGCCTGCTCTTCTGAAAGTTCCACTGTAGTAGTGGGTATCCATTCTACTTCAGCAATAAGAGGTGTAATGCCTTTTTCTTCCAGTCCTTTTTGAAAGTTGCCAAAATCAGTAAAAGCGCAACGCAGTACAATCACTTCTTCGCCATTTTCGCCAGTGCCTTCGCCCATTTCTTCCAGCCCATAGTCAATGAGCTCCAATTCCAGATCTTCAATATTCAATCCTTCTGGTTTTAATTTAAAGACACCCATTTTTTTGAACTGAAAGCTTACGCTGCCGCTATTTCCCAGGGTGCCGTCGCCTTTATTGAATATAGATTTTACATTGGCTACCGTGCGTACATGATTGTCAGTGGCCGTTTCTACCAATATGGCTACACCGTGAGGGCCATAGCCTTCATACAATATTTCTTCAAAATTTTCCATTTCCTTGCCCTGTGCTCTTTTAATGGCCGCTTCAATGCGGTCTTTGGGCATATTAACGCTTTTGGCATTCTGCATACAGCGGCGCAGTGCAGGGTTGGTAGCAGGATCGGGGCCACCGGATTTTACAGCAATAGCTATTTCTTTTCCAATACGGGTAAATTGTTTGGCCATGCGATCCCAGCGGGCAAACATGGTGGATTTTCTTACTTCAAATATGCGGCCCATGAATTATGTTTAAAAGTTTATCGGTTTAACTGTATTGAAAACATTTTTTAGCGATTGCAAAAGTAATGTAACCGGGTCATAAATGAAAAACCGCCCTGAGGCGGCTTTTCTTATTGAAAGTCTTTAGCTGTAGGTAACACATCGGCAGGGTTCCTGAGCTTACTATGATTTTTACTATATACAAAATAAAGTATCAATCCCAGGCACATCCAGATAAAAGCACTGAGTAGTGTTTCATTGGGCAGGCTTATGATCATTGCCGTGCAAACGATGATTCCTAATATGGGAACAAGAGGAACCAAAGGCGTTTTGAACGGACGAATCATATTTGGGTCTGTTTTGCGCAAGATTAACACACCGGCACAAACCAGTACGAATGCAAATAAGGTCCCTATGGATGTAAGGTCGCCGGCCACGCTGCCAGGCACAAAGGCGGCAAATAAACCTACAAAAACAAAAAGGATGATATTGGATTTATAAGGTGTTCTGAATTTAGGATGCAGATCAGAAAAAACTTTTGGAAGTAAGCCGTCTGATGCCATCGTATAAAACACCCTGGATTGGCCCATCAACATCACTAATATTACAGACGAAAAGCCTAAAAGTATAGCTATGGTTACAGAAATAGCCAACCACCCGTACCCGTGCATATACGTTTCAATTGCATATACTACAGATGCTTCTTTACCTGCTTTTACAAAATCAGTATAAGGAGCTACACCAGTGAGTACGTAGGAGAAAAGAATATATAATATAGTACAGATCACTAAAGAGCCTAAGATGCCAATAGGCATATCTTTTTTTGGATTTTTAGCTTCCTGCGCAGCCGTGGATACCGCATCAAAACCAATAAATGCAAAGAATACAATGCCAGCGCCGGTTAAAACACCTCCCCATCCATGCCTAAAAAAATCAGCATAGCTATACAACGAACCATCGGGTTGTAAGGCAGGCTTTGCATCTGCAGGAATCAAATAAGGCGTATGATTTCCCGGATTAATAAATTTCCATCCTATGAAAATAAATACTAAAACGATAGCTACTTTGATAGTAACAATAATGGCATTTACTATAGCAGATTCCTGTGATCCTTTTATGAGCAACAAGGACAGTATTAGCAAAATAAATAAGGCGGGAATATTAATCATTCCATGATGCATCACATTGTTGGCATCCAATGCTCTTTCAAAAGGCGAGTGGCACCATTCGTAAGGTATTTTACCTCCAAACAGCTTATTTAAATATTCACTCCAGTTTATAGAAACCGTTGCAGCACCTAAGGCATATTCTAATATTAAAGCCCATCCTATTATCCAGGCTATTAATTCTCCCATGGTGGCATACGCGTAGGTATAAGCACTTCCGGCTATAGGAATAATGGAGGCGAACTCGGCATAGCACAATCCGGCAAAAGCACAGCCAATAGCGGCAATAATAAATGAAAGCGTAACAGCCGGACCCGCATGCTCTCCCGCAGCGGCGGCGGTTCTTACAAATAAGCCGGCACCAATAATGGCGCCGATACCTAATGCAATCAAATTTCCTGCGCCAAGTGTACGTTTTAACCCTTTTTCAGAATCATCTGCCTGCACCATTAGCTGGCTCATGGGCTTCTTTACAAATAAACTCATATTAGCGAATTAGATTTTTGAGCTCGTAAAATAAATAATTAATTTCTTAAGCGCTTGATTTCTTTTGTGGTGTTATAAAACTGGTTGGGTAAAAACTTTTACTGATGGTTTTTTTTAACGATTTTCGGCACTTCATTATTAATACGACTGCATATGGGTAAATCAAACCGGCTTACAATTTTTATATTGGGTGCTATGGTACTGGGGGTAATTGTGGGGTATATGGTTTATTCCTATTCACCCGCTACATTCAAAACCGGTTTTGCTGCCAATATAAAATTGCTCAGTAATATTTTTATACGGTTGGTGCAGATGATTATTGCCCCGCTGGTATTTACCACGCTGGTAGTAGGCATTGCCAAATTAGGAAACATTCAAACGGTAGGGAGGGTTGGTGGCAAAGCTATTTTGTGGTTTGTATCGGCTTCCCTGGCTTCTTTATTATTAGGCATGGTGCTGGTTAATTATTTTCAACCCGGCAAGTATATAAACCTTAGCGAAGCCGATGTGTCGGACTTAAAAGACCTGATGTCGAAAAAGCAGGCCTTTTCTTTGCAAACCTTTGTGGAGCACGTCATACCAAAGAGTTTATTTGAAGCATTGGCTAATAATGAGATGCTGCAATTAGTGGTATTCTCTGTGTTCTTTGGCGTAGCTACTTCCTCTATGGGCGATGTAGCCAAACCATTAATCAATGCATTTGATGTAGCGGCCCGTATCATTTTAAAAATGGTAAACTATGTTATGAACTTTGCGCCCATTGGTGTGTTTGGCGCTATAGCTTCCATTGTAGCCGCAAGAGGATTAGGGATCTTTCAGTTTTACCTGGCGTATTTCTTTTACTTTTTAATTGGCATTGCCTTATTATGGGTGTTACTTTTAAGTGTAGGCTATTTAATATTGCGAAAGCGATTGTTCACCTTGTTGCGTCATTTAGGAAGCCCGTTATTGGTAGCTTTCAGTACTACCAGCAGCGAAGCCGTTTTTCCAAAGCTTACTGAAGAACTGGAAGGATTTGGCTGTCGCGATAAAATAGTGGCGTTTATTCTGCCGTTGGGCTATTCGTTCAACCTGGACGGTAGCATGATGTATATGACGTTTGCAGCTTTAGCTATTGCCCAGGCATATGGCATTCATATGCCGCTGGGTACGCAACTTACGATGCTACTGGTGCTAATGCTTACCAGCAAAGGTATTGCCGGTGTGCCACGGGCTTCGCTGGTAGTGGTCTTAGCTACTTGCGCTATGTTTAAAATCCCGCCGGAAGGGGTTGCGTTGATATTGCCAATTGACCACTTTTGCGATATGTTTCGCACCATGACCAATGTAATAGGAAATGCACTGGCCACCAGCGTGGTAAGTAAATGGGAAGGTGAGTTAATCTCTCCGGCAGCCGCACTGCTGCGTAAGAAAAATTTGCTTGTGCAGAAAGCATAGTTTGCAAAACAACGGAACAGGTATTCCTTCAAATGATGAAATAAAATAGTAGTTTGCTTGATTCTTAATCAATAACAGACTCGCAAACTGAATTTATAAATTAGAACTTACGTAATGGAAAAAGGATTGATACAGCAATTTATAGAATGGATTATACACAATGGCGGCCTGTACTTTATGCTGTTTGTAATTTTTGCCGAAACCGGATTGTTTGTGGGTTTCTTTTTGCCGGGCGATTCTTTACTTTTTGCTGCCGGTATTTATATAAACGACCTGGCGCATCAATTTTTTAATGTGCATTATTCGGTGGTCATCCTATTAGCAATCATCGCTTCGATCCTGGGCAATATGGTGGGTTATTGGTTTGGTACCACTACCGGACCGCTTTTATATGAACGGAAAGAAACCTGGTTATTTCGCAAAAAGCATTTATTACGGGCACAGGACTTTTACCATCAATATGGAAAGGGTACTATTTTCCTGGCTAAATTCTTACCCATCCTACGCACGTTTGCGCCTATAGTGGCCGGTATAGTAAAAATGAATAAAGCCACTTTTTATTTTTACAATATACTGGGTAGTATTTGCTGGGTCACGCTGATGATGCTGGCCGGACATTTTTTACAATCCTGGGTATTGGAGCACTATCATTTCGATTTAAAAAACCATATTGAAGGCATTACGATTATTATTATATTAATTACCACGTTGCCGGTTTTATACAAATTATTTTTTTCTAAAAAGAAACCCGAACCTACTCAACCCTCTTAATATATGAACGCACGCAATTATGGCATTTTGTCCCTGCCGGTAGTGGTGGGCGCCTTAGGCTATTTTGTTGATATCTATGATTTACTATTGTTTGGAATTATACGCAAGCAAAGTTTGCTCGATCTTGGTTTAACGGCTCAGGGCATCACTTCTGTTGGAGAGAATATCATTTCCATGCAAATGGCCGGGCTGCTCATTGGTGGTATTATCTGGGGCGTGATGGGTGATAAACGAGGGAGGCTTAGCGTTCTATTTGGTTCCATTATTTTGTATTCGCTGGCCAATATTGCCAATGGATTAGTAACTACTACCACGCAATATGCGGTTGTACGGTTTTTAGCCGGTATAGGGTTGGCGGGAGAATTGGGCGCAGGCATTACATTGGTATCGGAATTGTTGCCTAAAGAGAAACGGGGTATCGGTACTTCCCTTGTTGCGGGTATCGGTCTTACAGGTGCTATTGTAGCATATTTTATATCAAAAGAATTTAACTGGCGGGTTTGCTATTATATTGGTGGTGGATTGGGCATGTTATTATTGCTTTTACGGGTTTCTA
This sequence comes from Chitinophagaceae bacterium, assembly GCA_025924755.1. Lineage (GTDB taxonomy): Bacteria > Bacteroidota > Bacteroidia > Chitinophagales > Chitinophagaceae > Flavisolibacter. The sequence goes on from JAICHT010000215.1 coordinate 5,280, forward strand.
TTTTTGAATCCGGTATGTTTCACGAGGTGAAAAAGATGGAAGTAAGCCGGGGCAACTTCTTTATGTTTTTCAACAACCGTGAACGGTTTAAAAAATACCTCTGCTCTATATTAATCGGGCTGCCTACCTGGTACGTTATCGGTATATTAATATCGTTCTCCGATCAGTTTGGCAAGCAGTTTCATTTGCAGGAAGATATCAATCCCGGTAAAGCCATCATGTATGCCTATGTAGGTATAGCTGTTGGCGATGTATTGATTGGGTTTGTAAGCCAGTGGCTGCACAGCCGCAAAAAAGCATTGTATATTTTTTATGTTATTACCGCTATTTTTATTGCATTGTTCTTTTGCCAAAGCGGCGGCGGCGGCGGGCAAATGTATTGGCTCTGTGCCGGGCTTGGCTTTGGTACCGGCTTTTGGGCCATATTTGTAACAATGGCTGCCGAGCAATTTGGTACTAATTTAAGAGCTACGGCTGCTACTACGGTGCCCAATGTAGTGCGGGGTTCGTTGCCGTTAGTGATACTGTTATTTAAATGGCTGCGTACTTTGATGGAGTATAAAACTGCCGGATTGATTACGGGAATTGTAGTGATGATCATTGCCATCATTGCAGTAATATATACCAGGGAAACGTTTAGCAAAGATTTGAATTATGTGGAGGCCGATATGGCTACTGCTCCTTAACCTGCCTGCATATTGTACCTTCGGCGCATGAAGTTTTTGATCATTCGTTTTAGCTCTATTGGCGATATTGTATTAACCTCACCGGTTGTGCGTTGTTTAAAAAAACAATTGCCCGATGCGCAGATTCATTACTTAATTAAGCCGCAGTTCCGGTCGGTAATGGCGCACAATCCTTATATTGATGTCATTCATACGTTGCAGAAGGATTGGGATAAAATGATAGATGAACTGAAGGCAGAAAAGTTTGATTATATCATTGACCTGCACCACAACCTTCGTACCCTACGGGTAAAAAAAGACCTGAAAGTTCCGGCCTATTCGTTCAATAAACTCAATATTGAAAAGCTTATTTATACCAAACTTAAGTGGAACGTAATGCCGCAGGTACATGTAGTGGATCGCTATATGAAGACCGTGGA
>JAICHT010000216.1 GCA_025924755.1 Chitinophagaceae bacterium
AAATGATATTCCTGATCATACTTGGACAGCACAGGAAGTGGTACGTGCAAGTGCATTTTACATGCGTTTAAAAAAGGCACAGTTTTATTATAAGTAGTACTAAGCATATGGGCCATCATGCAGTTGCAACCTATACTGGCAATTGCCGGAAAAACTTTGTTTTAAAATATGACGTCGAAAAATGTAACCATTTACAGTGCATTATTTGCCAACCTGATTATAGCTATTACTAAATTTATCGCAGCGGCAGTTACCGGCAGTTCAGCCATGTTATCGGAAGGTATTCATTCGGTGGTAGATACCACTAATGAGTTGTTGCTGCTTTTGGGCATAAAAAAAAGTAAGCGCCCTGCTGATGAAGACCGGCCATTTGGATATGGAAAAGAATTGTATTTTTGGTCGTTTGTAGTATCCATCCTCATTTTTGGAATAGGTGGCGGAATGTCATTCTATGAGGGAGTTATGCACCTGCAGCATCCAGTTCCTATTGAAAACCCCTTATGGAACTATATTGTGTTGGCAGTTGCTTTTGTGTTTGATGGCATATCATTTATCATTTCTGTAAAGGAGTTTAATAAGATCCGTGGTAATAATCCTTTTTGGTCTACAGTAAGGCGGAGTAAAGACCCAACCATATTTGTGATATTATTTGAAAATGCAGCCGATGTATTAGGATTGCTTGTGGCATTTACAGGAGTTCTATTAGGGCAATGGTTGCACAATCCATATGTAGACGGCATTGCTTCAATAGTCATTGGTGTGATATTAACTGCCGTATCCGTTTTACTCACGGTTGAAAGCAGGAGTTTGCTGATTGGTGAAAGCGTTAATAAAACCAAATTACAAAAAGTGATTGCCTGCGCAGAGAAAGACCAGGATGTTCTCAAGGTACAGCGTTCCCTATCTATGTACCTGTCTCCGGAAGAAGTGATATTAATATTAGTGACTCATTTTGAGGCCCACTTAAATACAGCCGCTATCAGCCATTCTATTGAAAGGATCATCACTAATATTCAGCAGGAATTCCCGGATTTTAAACAAGTATATATTCAACCTGCAACTGAAGCGGAAATAAAATGAACGTATAATCCATATTGAGTTTTAGTTGGTAGGGTTGTTCATGATCTGCTGCGCAATGGTCTTTTTTAAATTGATGGCTTCCGTATTATCCGGGTTGAAAATTTCAAAAACCGGCCGGATAAAATCAATAGGTTTATATACCATACTAAAATGTTCTCCCACCAACTCTCTAAGTTCAGGATCTTCAATAAATACGGAGTATACATTTATAAATTCCAGGGGAGCTGTGCTTAAATCAATAGTTTCCATTTTATAAGAAACAGAATGTCCTTTGCCCTTATACGGAACACGAATTGTAGTCATACAAAAAATTAAAGAAAGAAAAACTTATGTATTTAAAAGATAAAACTCATACTGCTATTGAAGAGCAAGTGCATATGTATGTTATGGTTTCAAAAACCATAATACCAAAGTAAAATTGCTAATAACTGCTTTATGAATTAGTAATTTAAAAGCTGGCCATCAGTATCAATCAAATGGCCACTGGTTACATTATCTCTGGATAAATAAAGAATTACGCCTGCAATGGCGATACCTGCTAAAGTGGCTGCCAATAATAAACTCTTCATAAAATATAATTTATTTTTTCAGTTACTATAGAAGTTGCAATTCATGTACCATATTTTTAATAGTCTGAATTTTATTTTATTAATGCTCGTGTAAACAACACCCTGATACAGAAAAAATAAGTTGTGTTTATTTTAGCTATTATGCCCCATGTGTGCTTCCAAATTTCATTACTTTTGGCGCTTATAAAAATTGACAATGGCCACAACAAAAGTAACGGTGAACAGCAATGGCTCTCTTAGGATCGAAGGCGATTTTGAAATAGTAGATAAAATGGGAAATCAATATGACCTGGGAGGAAGAGAAGTAATATCTGTATGCCGCTGTGGGCTTTCTAAAAATAAACCCTTCTGCGATGGCTCTCATCGGGGCCACTTTGAACATGATGCGGTTGCGTTCAGCCTGCCGCCAAAAAAGCCCGTATAGTAGCTTTAACCCTAGCACCAGTTACAAATAGTGAATTTAAGGTTCTGCTTTTTGCAATTCACTTTCCATACAATGCTCCTGCACCAGCTTTTTTTCAATGCGATAATCGGGTATAAACCATATTGCTGCTACCAATGCTATTAAGCTTAAACTAACCCACGCATTTATAAAAGCAATCCCAATAGCACAAAAATAAATGACGGATGAAATTTTTCCCTTTCGGTCATTGCCCAATGCAGCCGCTAGGGTAGATTTTTTACCATGAAGCCGGATAAGCAGGTGCGCTAAAATATAATAAGCAATACTGGCCATAAATAGTATCACGCCATATAAAGCAACGGGACCGGTAGAAAAATGATTTTCTCCCATCCATCCTGTAGCAAATGGTATCAGCGATAGCCAGAAAAGCAGGTGAATATTGGCCCATAGTACTTTCCCATCTACATGCTGCGAAGCATGTAGCATATGGTGATGATTGTTCCAGTAAATGCCAATATTAATAAAGCTGAGGATGTAGCTGATAAACACCGGGAAAATGGGTTTTAGCGAGCTTAATTTATCACCATGAGGCACTTTCATCTCCAGCACCATAATGGTAATAATAATTGCCAGTACGCCATCGCTAAAAGCTTCCAGTCTTCCTTTTCCCATGAGCTTTGTTATATAAGTAAAATATTTTTGGATGGATATTGCTGGTCGCTAAAACAGTAGCGTACAAAGGGTATATCTAAACTTAACAATGCTGCAGCAGCATCTATAATATAAGAATTTAAGTGGGTGCTCTTATATTTTTTCTACTACTACAGCCGTACCATAAGCCAGCACTTCCGTAATGCCTTGCATGACGTCGTTGGCATCATAACGCATATTAATTATCGCATTGGCGTTTTGCTCCTGAGCATGCTGCACCATCAAATCGTATGCATCTTTCCGGGTTCTTTCGCAGAGTTCTGTGTATATAGTAATATTGCCGCCTAACAGACTTTGCAATCCTCCGGCAATATTTCCAAGTATACTGCGCGAACGTACTACGATGCCGCGTACCACACCCAGATGATTGGTAATGCGATAACCTTCTAGGCCGGTGCTGGTAGTAACCATCATAATTTTTACTATTTAAGGCTTTCTCAAATATAATTATAATTCAGGAATGATGAGTAAGCTAAGGTTGCCTATCATCCGCTATTGGCATTTATTTTAGGCGGCAGGCTGTTTAGAAAGTCTATTAAAAGTATACACTTTTTTAAATGCGCCAATGCCTACGGTATACACTCCTTCTTTAAATTTATATTCGATTTGCTTAAAGAAAATCCAGTCGTGAATCACCACAAATTTGCTGGTAATATTCATAAACTGGTCGTAATACATAGGCTTTTTAGGAGTCGGGGTTAAATTGCCCCACACTGATGTTACTGCACTTATGATACAGGTTTTATCATCGGGTTTTGAAGCATAAGCAAAAAATAGGAATATAGCCAGCAGCGACAGGATTATAAACTTTTTCATAATGATTTATTAAAACAATTGTTTGGTGGAAGCTCAAATATAATTTAAAAGAAGCGGACGTAAAATGGCGGAATGATTTACCTGCTTAATTCGTTAATTTGTTTGATATAGTCAAACTTTAATTCTTCATGCACACTTTCTGCAAGTATTCTTAATTTTTTAAGTTGCTGTTCATATAAATTTACCAGCGCTTTATTGTTAAAAGAAATATCGGCTGCTTTAAGCCTTTTACAAAAATGAAGCAGCATTTCCAGTTCCGATTCTTTTGTTCCGGTGTGCTTACTATATTTTGTAATGGCGCGGAGTATTTTACGCAGGCTTTTTTTGGTTAAATACCAGGTGGTTTTGGGCAGTTCTGTAAATGCTTCCTCTATTTCGGCCTTTACGCCTTCTACATAGGCGGTTTCATTGTGTGCTTCAAAAAGAAGATAGGTAAGTAGTTCTTTGTTTTCTTTTTTATACCGGGCCAGGCGCAGGCATAGCTCCAAAACTTTCTTCTGGGGCATTGCACTAAGCTCTTGTTTTAATTCACTGATACTTGCAGCTTTCATATAGGTTACAACATTCCTTTTCTTTAAATTACTCGAAACAGCTTTCCCGCAGGGCCTTCATATAGGCTTCGCCTTTTTTACGTGAAAAATCAATATTGCGTGCTGGTATTTGTTCCGGGTTTGGATAACGCAGCAATGCCTGCTCTACACTTTCTTCCCGCAGCAGTTGCAGCATTGGATATGCAGACCGGTTGGTATAGTTAGCCGCATCCGTACTGGAAGAGCCGGCAAAACAATATTGAGGGTGAAAACTGGCAACCTGGTATATGCCTTCGTAACCCTGGCGTTTTAATAATTTTTCAGCCAGGGAAATTACATCAAGGAAATTATGGAAATCGGCAAAAGCAGTCGGAAAAATCAGGAAACTCGTTTCAATAGCCGGATCTTTATCCAGCCGGAAACACTCATTTAAAAGGGCCTCAAGGCATATAGCAAGTTCCGGGCTGTTTTCAACTTCGTAATGGATGGTGTTATTCTTTACTTCCCTGGCTGCAAACGGACAAAAATTACAGCCTACCACCACATCGTTGATCCACTTTTTTGTCTGATTGATTATTTCATCCCGTGTAGCCATATTAGTTTATTAACCGGATGAAGGTAAAAACAATATCGTTTGAAAAAGACATCCATATGCGGAGTAGCTGAAGGAGTCTAAAACCAAAACATTATTCTTTAAAAAGACTTTTAGGTATATATGGAAGAGAATGATTTTAGAATATCTTTGCCGCCTTATGAAAAACGCAGTTAGTAATACCCAATTGATTTTATTTTTCCTATTGGTGAATTTTTCCTTTGGCTGCAGCAATAATCAGTCTGCTACTCCTGATAAAAAAGCGACAACAACTACAGCAACCACACCTAATCAGCCCGAGCAACGGAAGGATTTGGATACCGCAGCTTATAACCGGATTTTAAAAGAGTTAGCCAACGGAGATACTACCGGAAAATGGCCGGCTAAAGCGCCGTATCCCTTGCCGGGAGCGGTTTTGCCTTTTCACCGTATTGTGGCATTTTACGGAAATCTTTATTCAAAAAGAATGGGCATATTAGGTGAGATTCCTAAAGAGGAAATGCTTAAAAAATTGCAGGGAGAAGTTGCAAAATGGCAGGCTGCTGATAAGTCGCTTCCGGTGATACCGGCTTTACACTATGTGGCCGTTACTGCACAGGGGGCTCCGGGCAAAGATCGCATGTATCGTGCCCGTATGCCTTTTAAACAAATAGATACTATATTAAACTGGGCCAAAGAAATCAACGCTCTGGTTTTTTTGGATATCCAGGTAGGGCATAGCACCGTAAAAAATGAAGTGCCGCAGTTAGAACCTTATTTAAAAATGCCAAATGTGAATTTAGGTATTGACCCGGAATTTTCCATGAAAGGTGGCGAAGTGCCCGGAAGCAAAATAGGGACCTATAATGCAGATGATGTAAATAATGCTATTGATTTTTTAGCCGATATTGTAAGGAAAAACAACCTGCCACCCAAAATTTTAATTGTGCACCGGTTTACTGAGGGAATGATCCGTGGATATGATAAAATAAAAAAAGTTCCGGAAGTGCAGATAGTAATGGATATGGATGGATGGGGCGATAAAACTTTGAAAAAGTCATCATACATTTTATATATCCACAACAACCCGGTAGAGTTTGCAGGATTTAAATTGTTTTATAAAAATGATATCCGTAAAGATCCGAACGGCATGTACACACCGGAAGAAGTTTTAAAGTTTACACCGAAACCTATTTATATTCAGTATCAATAATTTGCTTTTTTGTATTTTAGTATAGCCTGTAAAATTATTTACAGGCTATACTTTTTTATGCCCATTGCTTTGCTTAAAGTTTAAATAAGTCGCAGGATGTATGCTATAAAAATTGTGGTAAATCCAATATGAATATTCAATCGTCCATATCATCACCCGCCTCTGTTAACTGGTAATGTATTGCATAAGGCAATGGCCTGATTGGCATATGGCGATGGGTGCCCCAAACCTTGGTAAATGCAGCGCCATAGTATAAAATAAGGGAAGAATAGAACACAAAAAGCAGCAATAATACCACAGAACCTGAAGCCCCGTATATGGTATTGATAT
>JAICHT010000217.1 GCA_025924755.1 Chitinophagaceae bacterium
ATATTGGATGCCTTTCCCCAGAAAAGTACGGCGAACCATGCCTTTATTGGTGGTAATACCCTGGGCATGAAGGTCTAAATTAATACAGGCGTATCCAAAATTCGTCATGCTAAAATTTTTTTCGGCTTAAATGTAAAAGCTACTCTTACCGCTACATAACAACTGGTGGCTATAAATGTTGATGGCTTATGTAATTACTTTTATTTTATACTTAAACTATGAGTTTAAAAGCTTTTTTTGTAATTTTTAAAATGTAAAATTTATAAAGCAACCTTGCTTTTGAATTGCCGTATATATAAGCAGAACCAAATAATGCTGTCAAAGATTGAAAGACTTACAATCCATAATAAAAGGATGTATTAATAAAGAGCCGAAAGAACAGGAAAAGTTGTATCACCGGTACTATGGGTTTGCATTAAAAACCGTGTTCCGGTACATTTACCGGTACGAAAAGGCAGTGGATGTGGTTAATGACGGGTATGTAAAATTGTTTAACGCCTTTAATAAGTTTCAATGCATTGATATTGAGAATATCGAAAAAGTTTTGATGGGATGGATAAAACGCATCATGGTAAATACTGCAATAGATGAACTGCGCCGCAACAATATGATGCCTGAAATTGGTGGAATACCAGAGTATGTGTGGGAAGAGGCAGATCAGTCTGCGCCAGCCGATCAAAAGATTTTGTATAAAGAGCTGATCACATTGGTAAAAAAGCTGCCGCCATCTTACAGAACCGTATTTAATTTATATGTAATTGACGGGTACTCGCACCAGGAAATAGCTGAAACATTGAACATATCGGTAGGTACTTCCAAATCAAATTTGCATAAAGCAAAAATGCATTTAAAAAAAATTATAGAAGACAATAATATTCAAGAAGCAGGAATATGCAGTTTATGAACGACGATATGGATGAATTATTTCGGGATGCTGCAAAAGACTACCCCTTAAAAACGGATGGCGCAGACTGGAATAAGGTTTTGAAGCAGTTGCAGGAAGGTGCTAATGAACCGACAACAGAAAAACCCAACTACCGCAACTATTTATGGCTGCTTTTATTATTGCCCATAACTTTTATCTGTACCCAGCGCATTTATAATGGCGACCAAACAATACAGAAAACTTCGAAACAGCAGGCAGAAGGTTCATCCAGTGTAAAAGTTACCGGCAATGAAAATAGCATTTCAACAGCAACTAAAAATGATGATCATATAAGCACAGGAAAAGAAGCAACCCAATATAATAGCAGCGGCAATAATCCTCAACCTGATATGCAAAAGGAAGCTTTGCAACCGGAAGGTATTTCTAAAAATAAACTTATTAAAAGCAGGTATGCGGAACCTATTGCTTCAAAAGCGTCAAAATCAGTGGTGACCAAGTCTTATAAATACAATGAAATCAATGCAGATAATGCAGAGATCAACAAGGAATGGAGCCATCTAAAAAACAATAAAAGTAGTACTCAAAAAAAGTTAAAAAATATATCATCGGCAGATGAACCAAATGATATAGCAGCAACGGATATTACCAAAAACAACAGCACAAACGATACACTTACAAATACCCTTGCGGCCACATCTCAAAAGCAAAAGCAGGATACCCTTTCAAGCCCCGCAGCCACTACTATAAAAAAACAGCAAGGAAAGAACACAACCAAAACGTTTTACGCCACATTTTTGTTGGGACCTGATTTAAGTACTATCAAATTTGAACGCATAAAAAGCAGCGGTTATAGCATAGGCTTGCTGTTAGGCTACCGGTTTAGTAACAAAATGGCCGTGGAAACAGGTGTGCTGTGGGATCATAAAAACTATTACTCTTCTGGTGAGTATTTTAATACTTCTAAAGTGGCGATACCTGCTAATGTAAAGATCATTAACCTGACCGGAAACTGTGGAATGATAGAAATTCCATTGAATATTAAATATGATTTTGTTCAGAAAAAACAAAGCAGTTGGTTTATGGCCGCAGGCATTTCTTCTTACCTGATGAAGTCTGAAGATTATACCTATTTATACAACCATAATAATGCACAATATGATGTATATAAGAACTATAAAAATTCATCAACAAACTGGCTTTCCATATTGAATATCAGCGCCGGGTATCAGCACACTATAGAACATGTAGGTACTATTGGTATTGAACCTTATATCAAACTTCCGTTAAAGGGTGTGGGCATTGGTAAACTTCCTATCACCAGCACCGGAGTATACCTAAGCATCACACGGCCACTTTCCAGGTAATTAAATTTTCATAAAACTTTTTGAATATGAAAAAGAGATTCTTTTTTGCGGGGATTGCTTTGTGCCTGCTTTTGGTGGTATTATGGGGGTTTTATTGGTACCAAAAGCCCAGAACCAGCCTGGCTTCTGTAAAAGCAAGCTACCATATTAGTGCTGTCGATTTGTACAAAGCGTTTGCTGCAAATGAACAAGCCGCTAACCGGAAATACCTGGGAAAAATAATAGAAGTGCAAGGCCAAATAGACGATATAAAAAAAACAGATACCACGTTTAGCATTTTACTTTCATCAGGCAACGATATAGGTGGAGTTAATTGCAGCCTTACAGAAACCTTGCAAAAGATATTGCCGCAAAAAGGGCAAATGGTAAATATAAAAGGAAAATGTATTGGTTTTATAATGGACGTTAATCTTTCCGATGCAGTAATCAACCCATAATCAATAAAAAATAAACCGTTATGAAGAAACCTTTTTCTTCCTGGCCTACCTATGTTGTTATCAGCATATTGGTAGCTGCATGTTCAAAAAGTAATGAAGTTGCACAAATGCAGAACTCTGCAAACGGCACTACCAGCGCCAGTTGCGATACAATAAATATGCAATACAGCACCAATGTGTTGCCAATACTTCAGGCAAACTGCTATAGTTGTCATGGCAATGGACGTACACAACACGGTGTCAGTTTAGATGGATATGAAAATGTAAAAAGGCAAGCCGACAATGGGAAATTAATAGGAACCATTACCCATGCGGCAGGCTATCCGCCTATGCCAAATAATTCGCCGAAATTATCCGATTGCGATATTGATAAAATCACAGATTGGGTAGATCGTGGCGCAATAAACAATTAGGTAAAAATCGTGTACAATGAAAAATTTTTTGCTATTATTTCTTTTCACTCTCGCATTGCAAAAGAGCCATGCGCAGATGTATCTTACCCGGAATGGCTATATCGGTTTTTTTTCTAAAACCCCATTGGAAAATGTCATTGCAGAAAACAGGCAGGTATATGCAGTGATAGACCCCGATAAAAAAAACCTTGCATTCGTATCCTTAATGAAAGGTTTTTTATTTGCCAAAGAACTGATGCAGGAGCATTTTAATGAAAACTATATTGAAAGTGATAAATATCCAAAAGCCAGTTTTACAGGCAACTTTACCGGCGATGTAGATGTAAAGACGGAAGGCGTATACCCGGTGCAGGTAAATGGACAATTAACGCTACATGGAATAACGAAACCCATACAGGTGCCGGCAACTATCGAAGTGCACCAGGGGAAAATAACCGGTAAGTCCGATTTCAAATTAACTCCCGCTGACTTTGATATTAAAATTCCTTCCATCGTCAGAGAAAAGATAGCCAGCCAGATGGATGTACACGTTTTAGTAGAATGTAATCCAAAATAGATGTATATGCATAAACTTATTAGAACAACACTTTTTTTGATGCTGCTTTATAGAAGCAGCGCATCAGCACAGGACACTACCTTGCTTAATCTTTTAAACGACTCTTTAAGCAATCATCATCAGCCGGACGTGGTAACAGGTACTTTTAAGGCCACGCAAATTATTAATACACCAACGGTGCAGGCGCCAGCAAAGCGATCACTTCAGTTTTTAATTATGCACCGCTTTGGCCGTTTAAATGAAGGCGGCTATGCATTGTTTGGTTTAGATAATGCTACCATACGGTTTGGATTAGATTATGGCATCACGGATTGGCTGGCTGTAGGCGTAGGCAGGAGCTCGCTGGAAAAAACATATGATGGCTCTTTTAAATTAAAATTACTTCGCCAGACAACTGGGAAAATTCCGGTATCTGTAAGCCTGTACGAATTGCTAACCTATACTACATTGCGCTACAGCGATAAACCTTTCCTTACTTCCCGGTTTAGAACTGCATATACTTCTCAATTGCTAATAGCAAAAAAAATAAGCAGTAAGCTCTCCTTGCAATTAACGCCAGCGTTTATGCATTTCAACCTGGTAAAAAACCCTGCTGATAAAAATAATATATGGGAAATAGGACTTGGTGGAAGAATAAAAATTACAAAACGAATGAGTATTAATGCCGAATACAATTATTTACCGGACAACCAGGTAGTAACGGATCGGGTATATCACTCTCTTTCACTGGGTCTGGATATAGAAACCGGTGGCCATGTATTTCAATTGGTATTTTCAAATTCGCAGGGAATGATTGGGCCCTATTACCTGGCTAAAACAATGGATAGATGGGGGAAAGGGGGTATTTTTTTTGGCTTTAATATATCCCGTTCGTTTAGCTTTAAAAAATAAGTTTCATAGTTGTTAAAAGTGTAGCGATACAAAGGCAGGTCTGTAAAGTCTTGCCTTTATACATGGATAGACAATAGAATTCAGTATCTGTAAATAACTAACTGCCAATATCCTATTTGCTAAAAAATCTTTTCTAATATTTCATCTAAGAGATCATGTGACGCTGCATAATAGGAGGTTTCATTTTCCAGTTCTTCTGCAGGCTGAATATATTGGTCTTTAGTTAATTCATGTCCCTCATTTTGAACCATAGCCTGTAATAATGCAGGCGTAATTTCCAGGTGAAACTGAATTCCGATTATTGACGCACCCAACGTAAAAAGCTGGTTAGCACAACCTTCGCTGGATGCGTGGTTTACAGCACCCGAAGGAATGCTAAAAGTATCGCCATGCCAGTGAAAAACATTTTGCTGAAGTGTTGTTTCCTTTCCAAGCCAATCCTTAAATGTGTTATTGAAACCAATAGGAAACCACCCAATTTCCTTATGATGGTTTTGGGTAATATCAGCCTTCAACACTGCCGCCAGCAATTGAGCGCCTAAGCAAATCCCTAAAATCTTTTTATTGGATCTTACAGCTTCCGCTATAAAATTCTTTTCAGGGCGCAGCCACGGATACGTTTCTTCTTCATCTACATTCATAGGTCCACCAAGTATTATCAGGCCATCATAATCAAAAACAGCGGGCAATGTACCCGCTTCCCAAAGCTGTGTTTTAGTAACAATGTATTGTTTGTGTTGCAACCAATCATCTATATGTCCTAAATTCTCAAAAGGTACATGTTGTATATAATGAATTCGCATGGGTATTTTTAAATAGTAAAGTAAAGTTCTGTACAATTTTCATAGGCATGCTGAAAACTTGTCCAGTGATATCAGGGCATTCTTCAATTAAAAATTAAAACAACAATGTATATTACAGCGCAACAGCATAAGCATAGCTCCATGAATTTTGCTTCTATCTATACGGAAAAACGAGTGGGTTCGGATACCATAACAGCTGGAAAGCGCTCTGGTTTTCAACGTGATTTTGACCGCTTGATCTTTTCATCTGCTTTCCGGCGTTTGCAGGATAAAACACAGGTTTTCCCGCTGCCCGCTTCCGCCTTCGTGCATAACCGGCTGACGCATTCACTGGAAGTGGCCAGCGTTGGAAGGTCGCTTGGGAAAATGGTTGGAGAAGTTATCAGCAGTAGATATAAAAGCACCAATGCAGATGCCTTCGAGTTTTATAAATACGAACTGGCAAATGTACTGGCAGCAGCCTGTCTTGCACATGATATTGGCAATCCTGCTTTTGGGCATTCCGGTGAAAAAGCTATCTCCGCTTACTTTATAGAAAACGCGGATTTAAATATTGATGGAAGCACATTGCAATCGTTATTTGCTACCAGCGAATGGAAAGATATCTGCCATTTTGAAGGCAATGCCAACGCTGTGCGGATATTAACGCACAGTTTTAGGGGTCGCTTCAGAGGCGGCTTTGGATTAACCTATACCACCATCGCGTCTATTTTAAAATATCCTTGCGAATCCACAGCTATGGATAAGCATTTTAAACACCGGAAAAAGTATGGATTTTTTCAAACAGAAAAAGAGGTAGTAAAAACTATAGCTACGGAACTGCATATGAT
>JAICHT010000218.1 GCA_025924755.1 Chitinophagaceae bacterium
AATGCCAATATCACCTAATTTCTTTTCTATTTCCAGCGTTGTTCCAAAAGCGGGTATCAACACAATATCCTCCGGAGTGAGTGTTTCAAACGGAATGATTTGCCGGCCCGAATTATCCTGTAAAAACTGCACGCCCTGGCTGCTTAAATCGGCATTTACCTGCGGGTTGTGAATCATTTCGCTCAATAAAAAAATATGCCTTCCGGGGTTTTGCTCTATGGTATGAAAAGCAATATCAATAGCGTTCTCTACGCCATAACAAAAACCAAAGTGGCGGGACAGGTATATTTTTAATGAACCAAAATCAAGAAGGGTAGGTGTAAAGTCCTTCTTCATTTTGTCGGCTTCCCTGCGCTTCTTTTTTATAGCAGAAATAAGGGAGCTCCTGTAAAAAACCGGTACATCAAACGTTTTCATTACCGGCAAAGGTAGCGGCTTCTCTATAAAATATGCGGCAATCTGTTTTGAAGATTGCCGCTGAACTTCCTATTTTCACACTTCTTATAAAACAACTATGTTTAAGATTGTTTGCCCTTTTATTTTTTCAGTATTCCTTTTTTCCTGCACTACCTACAAAGCATCTGAAAAGCACCTAAATAAAACAGCAATGGATAAAACCCGTTCGGATTTTGATTGGATCAATCATACCAATGTATATGAAGTGAATGTAAGGCAATATACCCCAGAAGGCACCTTCAACGCATTTGTAAAAGAGTTGCCGCGGTTAAAAGAAATGGGTGTAGAAACCTTGTGGTTTATGCCTGTAACACCAATAGCGCAAAAAAACAAAAAGGGTGCTTTGGGAAGCTATTATGCCGCTGCCGACTATACTACTATCAATCCTGAATTTGGTACTATGGATGATTTTAAAAGTTTAGTGAAAGAGGCGCACCGGCAGGGTTTTAAGGTAATTATAGACTGGGTAGCTAACCACACAGGCTGGGATCATATATGGACAAAAGAACACCCTGATTACTATGAAAAAGATAGTACAACCGGCGGTTTTAAAATGGCGTCGGGCATGGAAGATATCATTGAATTGAATTATAAAAATCCGGCGCTTCGCAAAGCAATGATTGATGCGATGAAGTTTTGGGTTACAGAAACGGATATTGATGGCTTTCGATGTGACCTTGCTTTTTGGGTGGAGCTTGACTTTTGGAAAGAAGCGAAACAAGAACTCATAACTATCAAACCTTTATTTTGGCTGGGAGAACTGGATCCATTGGAGCACCCGGAATATATGCAGGTTTTTGATGCAGCTTATACCTGGACATGGATGCATAAAACTCAGGATTTTTATCAAAAACATTTATCAATCGAAAGTTTGGATACAGTACTGCAGCGCTATACAGCAGCACCCGGTATTAAGGCATGGTTTACGGCTAACCATGATGAAAACACCTGGAACGGTACAGAGTACGAGAAATATGGTGATATGGCTAAAGCAATGGCTGTATTTGATTGTACCTGGCCCGGAATACCGTTGGTATATAGTGGGCAGGAACTGCCCAACCGCAAGCGGTTAAAATTTTTTGAAAAAGATCCTATTGAATGGAATGGCACTTACGAACTCCAGGATTTTTATAAAACATTGTTGCATCTTCATTCAGTAAACCCGGCACTGAAAACTGACGCTGCTGTTTTCCGCCTGCATACAACGGATGATGCCCGAATCTTTGCCTACTTGCGTCAGAAGAACGATAGGGAAGTAGTAGTATTATTAAATCTTTCAGGAGAGGAAGTACATTTTTCCGTTTCAGATAACAGGGCTAACGGATCATTTAAAAATGCCTTTTCTGGAAAAGAAAACACGGTTTCTGAAAAAACGGGTTTTATACTGAAAGCATGGGATTATATCGTATTGGAAAAGTAAATTTTTATTTTTAATACATAAACCAAATATCAATTTATGATTGCTGTAGTGAAAAGAATTTTAATTGTTGTTAGCAGCCTCTGCATATTAAATGCAACAATGGCGCAAACTCCAGGAAAAGTTTTAGAAGACAGGACCGTAAAAAGTTCGGTACTCAACCGCAATGTACGATACACTATTTATTTACCTCCCGATTACGCTTCGTCGGAAAGAACTTACCCGGTAGTATATCTTTTACATGGATATACCGATGACAATACCGGCTGGCTTCAGTTTGGAGAAATAAACCGGCTTGCTGATAAAGCCATTGCAGATGGTACCATTCCACCTATGATTATTGTAATGCCCAATGCGGACTCCAGTTGGTATATCAATTCGTATGATGGTAAAGAACGGTATGAAGATTTTTTCATTAAAGAATTTATGCCAGCTATTGAAAAAACATATCGCATAAAAGGAGAGAAAAAATACCGTGGCGTGGCAGGCTTATCTATGGGTGGATATGGAACGTTTATATATGCATTAAAATACCCTGATTTGTTTGCGGCTGCAGCGCCATTTAGTGCTGCGGTTATGGATGATAGTACTATGGTAACCACCCCTGACAACCGCTGGGAAGGTGTCTTTGGCCAGTTGTACGGTCGCAATTTAAAAGGAAAGGACCGGCTGAATACCGCCTGGTACAATAATTCGGTTTTGAAAATGGTACAAACAAAATCAGCTGATGAATTAAGCAAAGTGCGGTACTGGATTGATTGTGGAGATGACGACCATTTATCAAAAGGAAATTGCCTGGTGCATATTGCCCTGATGGATAAAAACGTGCCGCATGAATTCAGGGTTCGGGATGGTGCTCATAACTGGACGTATTGGCGAACCGGTATCATCAATGCGTTGCAATTTATTGGCGATAGTTTTCATCAGAAATAGAAAGGTTCTACAACAGTTATGGATATAGATTTCTACATATCAACGGATAAATCGAAGCTGGATATTGATGTCATTTACGAGTATTTAAGCAAGCAATCATACTGGGCTTCGGGTAGAAGCAGAGTGGTAATTGAAAAATCCATACAAAATTCCCTTGCATTTGGTTTGTTTACTGCAGACCATCGCCAAGTAGGATTTGCAAGAGTTATTACTGACTTTGCGGTATTTGCATGGTTAGCGGATGTGTTTATTTTAGAAGAATACCAGCATAAAGGTTTAGGTAAACAGTTGGTACAAGCTATAATGACCCATGAAGATTTGCAGGGCTTAAAAAGGTGGGGCTTAGCTACAAGAGATGCACATCAGCTTTATGAAAAATTTGGTTTTAAGCAATTAGCAAAACCGGAGAATATGATGGAGCTTGTAAGATAACGTTTGTATATAAAAAGAAAAAAGCCGTCGCAACGACGGCTTTTTTTATGAGAGGTCTTTATATCATTATTCTAAGTTCAGCGGATAAGTATAGCTGCCATTATATCCTGGATAAATACCATCCAACTTAACCGGGCCGGAAGCATTACCTAAAATCTTGGTAAGGTCTTCTATGCTGGTTACGTCTTGTCCGTTTACGGTAGTAATCACAAATCCCTCGTTGATACGGGTACGGCTTATCGGTCCGCCATCACGAATCTTACCTACAATCACACCACCATCAATTCCATATTCATGGGCCTTTGATTTATCTAAAGTAGACAGGTCAGCACCTAAACGGCTTCCAATATTAGAGGTCGCCAAATCCTGAAAATTACCGGCCTTTTTCTTTAATTCTATTTGCGTGGTATATTCATGTCCATTCCGCAGATAGGCCACCGCTACTTTATCGCCAGGACGATAGGAGGCAATTTGAGCACTCATTTCAATACCAGAGAAAACTGCGTTGTTGTTTACTTTAGTGATGATATCGCCTTTTTTAATTCCGGCTGCGGCAGCGCCGCCATCACTTGAAACCCCTGATACATATACCCCTTGTATATTAGCAGGAATACCGCTTTGTTTTAGCTGCTCATCGCTCATCTGATCAGCCTGCTGATAGGAGATGCCTAAATAGCCACGCTGCACACTTCCATATTGTATAATATCATTTACGATTTTTTTAATGATGCTAACCGGTATCGCAAAAGAATAACCTGCATACGTACCGGTGGGTGCTAATATAGCCGAGTTGATACCAATTAATTCTCCGTTAGTATTTACCAAAGCACCACCGCTGTTACCTTGGTTAACTGCTGCGTCTGTTTGAATAAAAGATTCAACCGGCGCTTCGTTGCTCGACTGTCTTCCGTTAATACCAATAGTACGGCCTGTGGCAGAAACGATACCGGCAGTTACTGTGGTTTCAAGCGTTAACGGATATCCAATTGCTAACACCCATTGGCCTAACTGAATATTGGAAGAATTTCCATATAGCAGGAATGGAAATTTATTACCATCAATTTTTAATACGGCAATATCACTGCTGGGGTCGCGGCCAATGACACGGGCTTTATATGTTTGCCGGTTATGCAATGTAACGGTTATCTCATCCGCCACACCATTATCTCCGTCCGAGATTACGTGGTTGTTGGTAACAATATACCCGTCTTCACTGATGATTACACCGCTGCCGGAGGCGCGTTGTTCGGGTATAATATTGGGGCCGCCGTTACCGCCAAATAAATTATCAAACCAATCATCAAATACGCCACCGCCGTTGTTGCTGCGGTGCTGCGGTACGTTGTTGGTTAATTTCTTTGCTGGTATTTTTGTTTTAATATGCACCACTGCCGGCACTGCTGCACTGGCCGCTTTTGTTAAATCTACCGTTTCGCTGGTAAAGCCTGTCTTTCCGTCAAAAAATCCTGCATAGTTTGCAGGTGTTCCGTTTTCATTACTACCAATAATGGCAGTTTGTTTCACCGCAATTTTATTATACGCCCAAACGCCTGCAAGTGCAGATGTGACGCTGATTGCGACAACCAATAAGTACTGTTTGAATTTCATTTTTCGAAATATTTGCGTTATGTAATTTTATCCTATTATATACTGTCAAAATACGTGCCTTGACAAAACAAATTAACTATACAATTGTTGTAAAAGTATTCTTGCAGTTCAGTTTAACAATAGTTTTACTAAGGATTTCGTACTTCTTAACATTCACCAAAATCAGCTTAAATTTAATAAAAATTCCAGAGTATCTATACCATCTGCATAGTCGGTAATTTGCGGTTGCTGTGCAGTTCCGAAAGGTGTGGCTTCGTTGCTTACAATGCATTGAACAGCTTCATCGGCTGATAGCTTTTGCAGCACAGACTCTTTATTTTTATAGGTTTCATAATGCAATTGGCTGATGGGCGAAAATGGAGAAAGCGCTTCAGTGAGCAGCAGGCTACCATTGGTCATATAATACCTGTTGTTTAACAGCAGTATGGCCAAATTATAATCGTAATTGTTTTTGTATTTGTGATGGTTCATCAGGTGCTGATACTTTTTAAACGCATCCAGCAGCGGCACAAAATCATAATGTTCCGGCACATACAGTTTGGTTACATTTCTGCATCCCAGGCCAAAATAGCGATATACATCATCGGCAAGCGCATTTAATTGTTCGTTGGTTTCATTTCCATTTAATATGGCTACCGATGTTCTGTTTTTGCGAATGATATGCGGATACTTTTGAAAATAATATTCAAAATACCTGGAGGAATTATTACTGCCCGTAGCAATATAGGCATCGCAGTTTTTCAACATCTCCCGTATTTGAACAAAAGGTTTTGCATCTTCATTCCATGCTATTATTTTCTCTATCAAATGCTTTATAAGCACTTCGTCTTTTGAGGAAGGTTTTACAGCAGCAATGTGCCCGCTGATAAACACACACAAAAAATCGTGAAACCCCACCAGCGGTATATTGCCCGCCATAACAATGCCTACTACTTTTGGTGTGTCCTGGGCATCCGGAATTGCATAGGTTTCAATTATTTTTTGCAGTGCGGCTTCTGTTAAATAATTTTCTGCAATCGTTTGTACAGCCTCGTTTACAAATTCTTCCGTAAACCAGTTGTTGTCACCATAGGCTTTTTGTTTAATACTCCGCCAAACTTCGTCTTTGCTCAGCATATAGGCTCCTAACTGCACCAGCAGCGCTTTGCGTTCGTTTAAATTCATGTATCAGAATTTGTTGGTCAATAAGTGCTTTCAACCATTTTCTTAGTATAACGATTTCAAATTTTAAAGCAAGTAATTATAAATTGAATGGTTATTTGATAAGCACCGTTTATTTTTGTGC
>JAICHT010000219.1 GCA_025924755.1 Chitinophagaceae bacterium
ATATTGAAGAGGAGCAGAACGGATTGATTGATGCGGACACCGGAGCGCTAAAAGTTCCGGCAGGCCTATTAAAATCAAAAGTGAATCCGTGAGCAAAATTGATTTATCAGTTAACAGAATCCATTGAAACACCTGCCTGATATGCATTTACTTATTGGCCGTTTTGTGCCCCGGGTTGATTTGGATTATCAGTAGAATGTATGGTTGTATCTTTTGTGGTGGTAGAATCCTGTGTGGTGGTTTGACTACGATCATTATTGTTACTGCAGGAAACTACTGTTAATGCAACACATGCTGCTAATAAAAATACCAGTTTATTATTTTTCATAATTATCATTTTGTTTAATAAAATATAGAAAGTAAGCACCGGGTAGTGCTACTGTTGATTAAAATTAAACTTTTAGGATCATTTTATTTATCGCCACTCACAATATAAGCTTCGTATGCAAGACTCAGTTTTCCATTATCTGCCAGCCGGGTGCATTTTACAAAAACGTCTTTTTTTATCTTTTCTTTCATAGGCTCATCTGCTTTGCTCATAGCCATTTTTACCGGTGGCGCTATTTCATTCATCATTAACCAATATTCATCAGCCCCTGTGTATTCCACTTCTCCGTTTATAGTATATTCTTCCACATTTTTAAAACCGGCTTTTTGCAATAGCTCTTTTATAAGACCAGGTTTGGCGCAGCGAAACATCCCAGGAGCATCGGGTGGTGGTTGCGGCATTTCAAAGTTATTAGCAACAGTGCTCATCATAATAGTTATCCATGGGTTGTTTTCGGGCCGGCCCCAAACAGCCGTAGCCATTTTGCCACCGGTACGTAACACCCGGTACATTTCTGTAGCAGCTACCTGCATATCCGGGAAAAACATAAATCCCATGCGGCAGCTTAGTTTATTAAAAGAATCATTTTCAAAAGGAAGGTCACATACATCTGCCGTTTGAACCTTAAAATTGGTTAGGCCTTTTTCCGCTGCATTTGCTTTCGCTAT
This sequence comes from Chitinophagaceae bacterium, assembly GCA_025924755.1. Classification (GTDB taxonomy): domain Bacteria; phylum Bacteroidota; class Bacteroidia; order Chitinophagales; family Chitinophagaceae; genus Flavisolibacter. The sequence continues at coordinate 997 of JAICHT010000219.1, forward strand.
TTCCATCATCTGTTCGGAAATATCTGTGGCGATTACGTTCCCTTTTTTTGCCAACGTTGCAATGGTTAAAGAAGGCTCGCCGGTACCGGACGCAATATCCAAAACCGTATCCGTTTCCTGTATATTCAGTTTGTTAATGATAGCGTCTCCCATAGGTTGCAAAAACTTCATAGTAAAAGCATTCCACTTTTTCCAGGCACCGGAATATTGATTCCAGGAAGCCCGCTGTTGTTCCCGGATTTCTTCTAATTGAACATTCATTTTGTAAAAGGTTTATAAAGTGGAGAATTGCAAAAAGCCGTTTAAATAGCGTAGAATGTTTAAGAAAGTTACAGCTTGATTTCAAAATTTCAAAATTCGATATTGGAATAGCTCTATAAAATTTTCTAATACCTCATTTGAAATAGTGTCCTGTTCTGCCTTTGTTCCATATGCAATAAGGGCTAATAACAAAACATTATTTTATATATAACGGGATACACCGAATAATTTTGAATCTTTGACCAGCAACAATATCCTTTTAATCATCAGTTTATAAAAAGTGAAAAGAAGATTTTACCGGTTACTTTATAATAGTGCATATGCTTTAGTGTCTTTCATTTTTATAGCGGCATCGTTTAGTGCATATGGCCAGCATGTACATGATACCACCAGCTTTAGTAAAGCTTTAGCAGAGAAGCAGGATTTGGTGTTTTCTGATAGCTTGTTGAATACAATCGGCATTGATAGTTTGCTCAATAAGATCGAATATGTGCATACCACGATCAATAAAATTAATAATACCACAACTTATGGATTTGATACAAAAGATATCGATGCCAACTTCCCGGAGATTGACTCCAGTATTGATATCATTGATGCCAACTTGTCGCTATATAACCGGGTGCTGGATGTAAAGAACCTGCAAATGTTCAATGTGCTATTGGCCGATATGCAGGACCAGCTATCGGAATGGCGCAACTCTTTGTTTCAATATAACAAAGACCTGGTAAGTATGAATGCGCAAATGAATTCGTTCAAAAACGATGCTATCTTAACCAGGCTGATGGCGGATACCGCTTTTGAAAACTTATATGCGGCCGAACTGACGGATCTGAAAAATGACTGGATGCTTGCTCAAAAAGCAACAGGCGGAAGCCTTGCCAAAATGAATGAGTTGCAGGCGCAACTTTCCAGCGAATATTTTGAAACCATTGACCTTAAAACAAAGGTAAGAGGACTGCTACGCAAGATGGGCACAAAAGCCATGGGACAAGAATACAGTTACCTGTGGAGAGTTAAAAACGATTCCTTAAACCAGGTAAAGCAATTAAGAGACCTTTCAAAAAAATCGTACGAAGGACAAAGAAGAATACTGGCGTATTACTTTCAAAGAAATTGGGACGACCAGCTATGGCTTTTTTTATCAGGCTTGTTGTTTTTTATATGGGTATTCCGGAGCTTTAAAATTTTAGAAAAATACAGCGAACAAGGTACTGCTACTGGCTTTACATCCACATTCATAAAAAAGTTTTCTATACTGGCTACGCTGATTGTGATGTTTACCATCGCTCCTTTTTTTGATATACACCCTCCTACCGCATATGTGGATATTATGGAGTTCTTTTTGGTAATTGCGCTTACCCTGTTGCTTTGGAGGCGCTGGCCCAAAGAGTTGTTTTATTGTTGGCTGATCATTGGCTTATTGTATATTGTTTTTTCTTTTACGGGCACTTTTCTCACGCCGCGACTGGGTTTCCGGTTAATGCTTTTAGCAATCAATATGGCCTCTATTTTTTTTGGTTTGTATTGGGTAAGAGAAATAAAAAAATTCACGCTTCCCTTTTCTTCCATGATAAAGGTGGTTTCGTACATCTATATTGTTTTAAATTTTGCAGCAGTGCTTTGCAATCTTTTTGGCAGACTCAGCCTTGCAAAAGTATTTAGTATAACCGCTATTTATGGCCTGACGCAAATGGTAGGTTTAACGGTTTTCATCCAGATTATATTGGAAGCTTTTGAATTACAAACAAAGGTCAATAAATTAAGAGGCGGCATTACGGCCCGATTAAATTTTGACAGGATAGAACGCTTATTGCGCCGGGCTTTGATACTTTTATCGGTTTGTATATGGGCGATTGTTTTTACTATTAGTTTAAATCTATATAATCGGCTGTTCCGGACATTAATGATCTTTTTAAATAAACCCAGGAATATAGGCAACACTTCCTTCGAAATTGGCAATATCCTATTGTTTATCGTTATCATTTATATATCCAATTTGCTGCAACAAGGTATCGGTTCGCTATATGGAAAGTCGGAAAGCACCTGGGATCCGGAAGTACGAAAAAATGGATCGCGGCTGGCTATGACGCGGCTGGTACTGATAATCATGGGGTTTTTATTAGCGGTGGCGGCATCCGGTCTTCCTATTGATAAAATAACCATTGTATTGGGGGCTTTAGGCGTCGGCATTGGCCTTGGTTTGCAAAGTATCGTCAACAACCTCGTTTCCGGTGTTATATTAATATTCGAACAGCCTTTCCGTATTGGCGATTATATTGAGCTGGGCGATAAAAAAGGACGTGTATTGGATATTGGCATTCGCAGCAGTAAATTATTAATGGAAGAAGGCGCTGAGGTGATTATGCCGAATGGCGATTTATTAAGTGGCCGTGTTATTAACTGGACGTTGCGAAACGATGATGTCCGGGTAGAACTGCCTATAAATGTAGGTCCGGGACAGTCATTTGCGGAACTGCAACAATTAATAACAGAAGTATTAAAACATAGCGATTCCGTTTTAAAAAATGCGCCGCCTGAAATTTTGTTGACTGCTATTACAGATAAAGCAATGAGCCTCCGCATATTGGTTTGGATCAATAATGTGCACCAGGTGCAATTGATAAAAAGCGAGTTGCTGAATAAAATTTATCAGCAACTTATTCAACATCAAATTCAGCTAATATAGCGGAAGGGAAGCAATATGTAAAGAGTGGCAAGAAAAAGAGTTTACCTGTATTTTTTATACTTTTGGTTGAGTATTTCACCGAGTATTTATAAAACATCATTTTGACTGGCTCCATATAAAAAAGAGCTATTGTGTAACTGCCGGGGAAATGCTTTTAAGCAGTAGTTGATAATATTCGCAGCATGTTGTATTATTATATCCGTTTTGCATTTACAAAATTACATACATGAAACATGCACTTCTTGCACACTATGTAAGCTGGCCAACGATTCTGTGTCATGCAATAGCGATCCATTGAAACCACTAAAATTCATAGTATATAACTTATCATCAAGCCGCTATGTCTATTGAACCTTTTATAGCTTTCTTTCTTATCCGCTACCTTAAAAAGTGTATAAAGGATTCGCCACAACTTGCTAAGTGGGATCAAATCTTTTCTTATACCACTTACGCAATAATATCGCTGTTCATTATTGATGCAGTCCTTCATAATAACCTGGCGATAGCCTGGATATGGCACGCGTTAATGCTGGTAGTTTTCTGGCATGTTTTCAATAAAGAGGAATTTACTCCGGCCCGGCCCTTTATAGTTGCATTTGTGCCTTTGGTCATTCTGTTGATTGCCAGTGATTTGGTAAAAACGATCAATATTGATCTTTATCATAATATAGAAAATTATATCGGCTTTGCATATCCTTTTGCTATTGTCTGGCTGATTGCCATGTGGATTATTGCCCGAAAGCAAAAGAAAGCGCTTGATAAAGAACGGGAAATCAGGCAACAGGAAGAGCAGCAAAACAAAATTGTAGCCGCCCGGAAAGCCGAGCTTGAAGAACTGGTAGCTGCACGAACTTCGGAATTAACTTACCAAAAAGAAGAACTGGAACATGCCTTGGCAGATTTAAAAACCACGCAGGCACAGCTGATACAGAAAGAGAAGATGGCTTCGCTTGGCGAGCTTACCGCCGGTATTGCACACGAAATTCAAAACCCACTCAACTTTGTCAATAACTTTTCAGAAGTAAGTGTAGAGTTGGTTCAGGAACTGGAAAAAGAAGTATCGGAAGGCAATAAGGAGGAAATGATGGCCATCACGAGCAACATCAAACAAAACCTTCAAAAAGTAGTAGCGCATGGCAAGCGGGCAGATGCGATTGTAAAAGGTATGTTGCAGCACAGCAGGGTAAGTTCCGGGCAAAAGGAAGCCACCGATATAAATGCCTTAACAGATGAATACCTGCGCTTAAGCTATCATGGCCTGCGGGCAAAAGACAAAAGTTTTAACGCTACTATCAAAACACAGTTTGACGAGCAAATAGGAAAGGCAAATGTGGTATCGCAGGATTTGGGCCGCGTGCTGCTCAATCTATTCAATAATGCTTTCTATGCAGTAACTGACAGGAGAAACAACTCTGTTGGCGCCTATGAACCTACCGTTTTTGTTACTACTAAAAAAGCGGGTAATAAAATAAAAATCTGTGTGAGGGACAATGGAATGGGCATTCCGCAAAAAGCTATGGATAAAATTTTCCAGCCTTTCTTCACCACGAAACCTACTGGGGAAGGAACAGGACTGGGACTTTCCTTAAGCTATGACATTATTACAAAAGGGCACAGCGGCGAACTGAAGGTAGATACCCGCGAAGGAGAATACACCGAGTTTACTGTTATTATTCCTGCAACCTAAAATGTTATTTCAACGAAAGCCTGGAAGCGGAAGCTTCATCTAAAAACACAAAACCGTTCGGATGCTTTTGAAAGATGCTGGCCGGCACCTGGTTGGTAACTTCTCCGTTTATAGCCTTTGCCAGTATAGTGGCTTTTTTGCTACCGGAAGCTATTAGTATAGCCACTTTAGCTTCCAGCAAATGTTTCAATCCCAGGGTAATCCCTTCATGCAGAGTAGTTGCCTGTGAAAAATATTTTTGTGCCACCGATTTGGTAATTTCATCAAGCGCCATATGATGTGCATATAAATTGAAACTGGTACCCGGTTCATTTAAACCAATATGCCCATTGAGGCCGACACCTACCAGCATAATATCAATTGGGCCATGTGTAAATATCAAATCATCAATACGGCTGCATTCTTTTTCTAAATCTTGTGCCATTGCATTAAAAAAGAAAATTTTGTTTGCATCAATTTTTAAAGGATCAAAAAATTGCGTGTACATATAATGTTTAC
>JAICHT010000220.1 GCA_025924755.1 Chitinophagaceae bacterium
CACCCACCCATATATAGCGCCCGGTAAGCACTTTATACGACCCATAGTTAAGATTGATATTATGCGTAAAGCCCACTTTTAAATTGGGGTTGCCAATAAACACATTCAACGGATCGCTATTATCTCTTATGGGTTGCAATTGGTCAATAGAAGGCTGGCTGGTAGTGCCCTGGTACCGAAGAGATAAGTTGGTTTGTTGTTTAAGCGTGTACCCAAGTTGCAACTGCGGCGTTACGTTTAAGAAGTTGAAGGTGTTCTGCTGCTTCGTATCTACATTCGCAAGTTTTAGCTTTACGGATGATAAGCCGGAACCAAATGCAAATTTTATTTTCTTGCCAATATACCGGAAGGTAGTGGTACCACTATGGGCAAATGCATTAACATTGAAATTGTTGCTGTACAACGAATCTAAACTTTCATATTTGCCATTTGCGTTTTTGTTAAAAGTATTGCGATGGGCCGCCGCATTATTTTGATTGTAACTATACTCCACGATCATAGACCACTTGGTACTAAGGGGTTCGCTATAGGTAATTTTAGAGCCGGTGGTTAGCGAATGACCGTTTATGTTTTTTTGCTGGTCCAATGTGTCGGCATGGTCGATACTGCCGTTTTGATAATAGGTGGTTAATGCCTTTACCTGGTCGGTTTGCTGGTCGTCGGTAAAGCCAAGCCGTAGGGTAGCAAGCAGTTGCCTTCCTTTTTTATGAAACAGTTGTTTATAAGTAAGGGCATTATCACTTTGCCTGCGGGTTTTATCAATATCATTGGTGCGGTTGCTGGTGTTTACAAACACGCTGTCTTCATTCAACGATTCGCTATAGGTAGTATTAAAAGCCTGGGTGGTTTTATAAATATCGGCACTGGTAAGTTTAACAGAAGCCAGCGAATCAATCTTCCATTCGTATTTAAAATTAACGGCGCTTTGCTGGTTGATTCCTTTTGTTTTTGTAGACTGGTTGGTATAATACAGCGTATCGGGCAATACATTCTGGGTTCGGGTTGTTGTTTCATTGATAGTTCCCAAACGGTTAAAGCGATAAGAGCCGTTCACGTTTTGCCTGTCCTCATTCCATTTATTGCTGTATAAAGCGCCGGCGGAATAAGCATTAGGCAAGCCGCGCAGACTCCAGTCATTAAAATCATCATTGGAGCCAAAACTGTAATAATAGCCGCCGATTTCATCATACTCCATATCATTTTCTTGCAGCCCCAGTTTTTGACGGTCCTGCCAGTCTAAACTTCCGGTACTGGTATTGCTTTTAGTAGCATAAACGGAAACTTTCTTTTTGCCCATGAAGTAGTTATACATGGCTTTGGCATCCGATAAATCTTTGAAGTTGGTGCCTCCCTGCACCTTTCCAAATGCACCTTTCTTTTTGTCGTCTTTCAATTTAATATTGACTGTTTTTCCTTCGTTGCCGGTAGCAATTCCTTTTAGGTTTTGCTGTTCGGATTTAGTATCAAACACTTGTACCCGGTCTACGGCTTTGGCTGCAATGTTCTGGGTAGCCATTGTAGGATCGTCGCCAAAAAATTCCTCACCATCAACTAATACCTTGTCTACCTTTTTACCTTGCGCCGTTATTTCTCCTTTGCTGTTTACGGTAAAGCCAGGAAGCTTTTTCAATAGTTCGTCCACGGTAGCGCCATCCCGCACCAAAAAGCTATCGGCAGCAAATTCCGTAGTATCGCCTTTAATGCGAATGGCCTGTCCGCTGCGCACCACTACTTCTTTTAATAATAAACTTTTCTGGGTAAGCGGGATCGTGCCTAAATCTATTTGGCTTGTAATATTGATATCATCGGAATAATCGGCAAATTTTGGATATGAAATCAGCAGTTGATATTTGCCGGGAATCACTTTGTCAATCTTAAAATTGCCATTTTTATCGCTGCGGGAAAATTGATACAGAACACTATCTTTCTTTTGTAGGAGAGAAATCACAGCATTGGACAAACTGATATGGTCTAATGTATCCACCACTTTACCACTGATGCTTACCTGCTGTGCAGAGCCTTGGTAAATACATACGAACAAAAGTGCTAACGATAAGAAAGCTATTCTCATGGCGCAGGTTATTTTGGTATATAGTTTGGTGAAATGTTAACTACATGTTTGCCTTATTGGCGTACTACTTAGGATAAATATAAAGCAATTCTTAAAATAACTTCAGGCATTTGTTAGCAACGGGAATCAATCGTCAAACGCAGTATATATCACATGATTTAAAAGTATTAAAAAAATTTTACTCAGTTAATATGATACGACTACGCTTGAATATCCCAATATGTAAATGATCCTCTTTGCCAAACAAAACCTGTAGCAGATCATCAACGATATACTATATGGTGATTGCAATATCACTTTTACATGATAGTAAACTGGGCGATATAAAAAATGTGATACGTTGAATATGGCATAAAAATTTAATGAGTTTCTTGCCATTAGTCCATTCTGATTTTTAAGTTCCGGATGAAATATAAAAGCTGATTGGCGAGTATTATTATGAGTGAAGAAAATCAAATTACCAGGCGCAAAGTAATCGCAGGGTTGGGAGCCGGTTTAACTACCGGAGTGGCTTCACCTGTTTTTGCGGCCGCAGGCACCATGCAAGAGGATGTTACAACACAAGGACTTGAAGATCCTACTACTAAATATCCGCGGCCTCCTTTTAAAGGACAGTCACAGCCGTGGCCGGGACTGGCCGGCCAAATGGATCCTAAACCGGATCATGGAGAAAAAAGTTACAAAGGCTCCGGCCGGTTAAAAGGACGAAAAGCATTAATAACCGGCGGCGATTCGGGCATGGGGCGTGCTGCTGCAATTGCCTATGCCCGCGAAGGGGCAGATGTAGCCATCAATTACCTTCCGGCTGAAGAACCGGATGCCCGTGAGGTGATTGCATTGATCAAAGCAGAAGGAAGAAAAGCCATAGCCCTGCCCGGTGATATTAGGGAGGAAGCGTTTTGCCAAAAGCTGGTAGCAGATGCGGTAAGCGGGTTGGGTGGGCTGGACATTGTAGTGAGTAATGCAGGAAGGCAACAGGCGCATCAGTCAATTCTTGATATATCCACCGAACAGTTTGACTGGACGATGAAGACAAATATCTATGCACCTTTCTGGATTATAAAAGCCGCATTGCCACACCTGCAGCCCGGATCGGTTATTATCGGCACTACATCGGAGCAGGCTACTGACCCCTCTGCCGACCTATATGACTATGCACAGACCAAAGCAGCTACCACGAATTATGTTAGATCACTTGCCAAGCAATTAGGGCCGAAAGGCATTCGTGTGAATGGAGTAGCGCCGGGACCCATATGGACGCCACTGCAGGTAAGCGGGGGAGCTACGCAGGAAAAACTTAAAAGCTTCGGGGGCCAAACGCCATTAGGCAGGCCTGGGCAGCCGGTTGAACTGGCTTCTATTTATGTGCAATTGGCTGCTGATGACGCCAGCTTTGCTACAGGCCAGGTATATGGCGCTGCCGGTGGAAGTGGGCATCCATAATATAGTCAAATGCATCACAGAATTGAAGAGTACCGGAAGAAGTATATTATTCCGGTACTCTTTTTATCAAAACTATATTCAATAGTAAATGGCTGCGATAAAGACTTAATTTTTAGGTTTTAAAAAAGAGAGCTGCCCCAGGTGGTTGGCTAAATGTGCCGTCCGGTTGATGACAAGATTAAGCTTATTGCGGTGTGGTTCTTTTGCAAAATCTTCTTCTGATACTGCTTGGTGCCTTTCGAACCATGCTGCTGGAGCCAGGGCAGAAAAACCATCGGCCAGCTTTGTATTCACTTCTTTCCAATACCGGCGCAGATCTGCAATTGCCGGCAAATCGCTAACTGCCTTATCGGCGCTTTCTACAAAGGGGCCATACAACTGGGGATATAAAGAGTTGCCGAGACCTAAAAGAGGCAGCATACGATCATGAACCGCTGCCAGGTGGCCCAGTAAATAAATGCCCCGGTTTCTTCCGGGTGCTACTTCCTTCATCAATTGCTCATCTGACAAGGAATTGAATAAATCATCGGTTCTTTTTATTTGCGTATGCCAGGCATCCAGCCCCATTTTTATAAAAATGTCTTCTGTATTCATGTATTAAATTTAGTAGTTTAAAAGTTAAGCCGGTTGCTGCACATAAAAGAATAAGTATTTTGAACTATTACCAATCCAACACCTGCGGCAAATAATGTTTGGTCAATTTTATATACAATTATCACAGGACTACTCTCATCCAGCCATCATCACGTATGCAACCACAGTATAACTTCTGAAACAATATGTACATCTTTTGATCTTTATTTGTATTTCGCATATTCTCTTTGGCATACTAATTATGCAATTTACGGTACAAGGAAAAATTATGGAGCGGACTACAAATTTAAATGATAAAAGATACTGGTATAAAGACGCTGTTATTTATGAACTGCATATCAAGGCTTTTTTTGATAGCAATGGTGATGGCATGGGAGATTTTGGCGGGTTGATGCAGAAGCTGGATTACCTGCAGGATTTGGGTGTAACTGCTATATGGGTGCTTCCTTTTTATCCTTCACCGCTTCGGGATGATGGGTATGATATTGCCGATTATTATTCCATCAATCCACGCTATGGCAACCTGGAAGCGTTTCAGCAATTTTTGGCAGAAGCGCATAAACGAAATCTGAAAGTAATTACAGAACTGGTTATTAACCATACATCCGATCAGCATCCGTGGTTTCAGCGGGCAAGGCATGCCCCGAAAGGCTCGCCCGAACGGGAATTTTATGTATGGAGTGATGATCCAAAAAAATATGAAGACGTCCGCATCATCTTCCAGGATTTTGAAGCCTCCAACTGGAGTTGGGACCCGGTGGCGCAGCAATATTACTGGCACCGTTTTTTTCATCACCAACCCGATTTGAATTATGACAGCGAGGCCGTGCAGCAGGAAATTTTCAAGATCATTGATTATTGGTGCGCTATGGGTGTAGACGGTTTTCGGTTGGATGCCGTGCCGTATTTGTATGAACGTGAAGATACTAATGGCGAAAATTTGCCGGAGACGCATGCATTCTTAAAACGCTTACGCAGGCATATTGATGAACGCTACCCGGAAACCTGCTTTTTGGCAGAAGCCAATATGTGGCCGGAAGATTCCGCTTCTTATTTTGGAGACGGCGATGAATGTCATATGAACTATCACTTCCCGGTAATGCCCCGCATGTTTATGGCGTTGCAACGCGAAGACCGGTATCCCATTACTGACATTTTTGATCAGACACCTGCTATTCCGGAAACGTGCCAGTGGGCTATTTTTCTTCGCAATCACGATGAACTGACCCTTGAAATGGTAACCGACGAAGAGCGGGACTATATGTATAAAGCTTATGCAAAAGACCCCAAAGCAAAGATCAACCTGGGCATACGCCACCGCCTGGCGCCCCTGATGGAAAATGACCGCCGGCGTATTGAATTAATGAACTCGCTATTGTTTTCTTTACCTGGAACACCTGTTATTTACTATGGCGATGAAATTGGGATGGGTGATAATTTTTATCTGGGCGACAGGGACGGTGTTCGTACCCCGATGCAATGGTCGCCGGATCGGAATGCAGGATTTTCTTCCACTAATCCACAGCGGCTATACCTTCCCGTTATACTCGATCCGCAATATCATTATGAGTCGGTGAATGTTGAAACCCAACGGGCTAATACATCTTCCTTATTTTGGTTTATGAAGCGCATTATCAATATGCGTAAAAGATATAAGGCATTTAGTCGCGGCGATATGAAGTTCATCACCGTGAACAATCCAAAAATATTAGCATTCACAAGAACTTACGAGGATGAAACGCTGCTTATTATTGTCAATCTTTCCAAATATTCGCAACCGGCAGAAATTGATATAAGGGAGTTTAAAGGCTATGTGCCGGTGGAAGCTTTTAGCAAAAATGCGTTTCCGGTTATAAAAGACAACAGTCCCTATTTCTTTACTTTAGGCCCCTATTCCTACAACTGGTTTTATTTGAAAAAATCTGCAACAGACGCACCAACAGAAACAAAACTTCACTTTCTGCAAGCAGATAACTGGGATGCTTTGTTTATTGATGAAACCGGCTA
>JAICHT010000221.1 GCA_025924755.1 Chitinophagaceae bacterium
ATGTTTTTACCAACACTGTTTAACTTAACCAGTTTTGCTAAAACTGATGCGGGACAAGGAGTTCAAAAAGTATTTACCGACCACTCCAATGTATGGTATATGATTATCTACTCGGTAGTGGTTATTGGTTTTACATTTCTATATACGGCATTGATATTTAATCCAAAGCAAATTTCGGACAATTTAAAGCAGAATAATGGCTTTATTCCGGGTGTAAAGCCAGGGCAGCCCACTGTGGATTATATCGGCTCTATCATGGATAAAATTACATTACCTGGTGCTATATTATTGGCTATCGTGGGTATATTACCCGGTATTGCAAGCTTGTTAGGTGTAACACAAGGCTTCTCCACTTTTTTTGGAGGCACGTCTTTACTGATTATGGTAGCTGTAATATTAGATACCCTTCAGCAAATAGAAACACAGTTATTAATGCGTCAGTATGATGGCTTAATGAAAAGTGGCCGTATACAAGGCAGGCAAACTGTTACCCAGGCATCGTATTGATTTTTTAAAATTATATGGAAACCTGGTAAGCATTCTTGCCAGGTTTTTCTTTTTAAAAGCATGACGAAATATAAGAACAAAGAAGAAATAGAATTAATGCGGATTTCTGCGCAACTGGTAAGTAAAACACTTTCTGAAGTAGCAAAGATTTTAAGGCCCGGCATTACCACTATAGCTATTGATCAGTTTATAGCCAGTTTTTTAAAAGAAAATGGCGCTATACCTTCTTTTTTAGATTATCATGGATATCCATTTAATTCGTGCATTTCTGTAAATGATGTAGTGGTGCATGGCTTTCCAGGCAAGTATGCGTTGAAAGAGGGAGACATTATTTCGGTGGATATTGGCGTATATAAAAATGGGTTTCATGGCGACCATGCCTATACCTTTTTAATTGGCAAACCCGCTGATGATGTTTTGCAATTGGTAAAAGTTACCAAAGAATCTCTTTATAAAGGCATTGAAAAAGCAGTAGCTGGAAACCGCGTGGGTGACATATCGTATGCCATTCAGGAGCATACAGAAAAGAAATATGGATATGGAGTAGTAAGAGAATTGGTAGGACATGGTTTAGGAAGGAGTATGCACGAAGACCCACAAGTACCCAACTACGGTCGCCGGGGTACTGGCTCTGTAATGAAAGAAGGTCTGGTATTGGCCATAGAGCCCATGATTAATCTGGGAACTAAAGAGGTATATACAGAAAGCGATGGATGGACAGTACGAACCAAGGATCATAAACCATCTGTACATTTTGAACACGATGTATGCATCAAAAAAGGAAAAGCTGATATCTTGTCGGACTATAGTATTATAGAAGCGGCTGAAAAAGAAAATGCCAACCTGTTTTCAGACTATTAATGCGTCGGCGTTGCTTATTAATAGCGCTGACTTTTAATATACTCCATGTCAGAAAAAAATAGCCGGGGAAATATAAAAAAGCTGGTAGTAATAGGCGGTGGCGCGGCAGGCTTTTTTTGTGCAGTAAATGCAGCAGCCAGGAACAAAAACCTTCACGTAACTCTGGTAGAAAAAACCAGTAAGATTTTATCAAAAGTAAAAGTTTCCGGAGGCGGCCGTTGCAATGTAACCCATGCATTGTTTGATATTGCTGAAATGAGCAGGCGCTATCCACGCGGGCAAAACTTTGTAAAAAAAACCTTTCACCAGTTCTTTACAACAGATACTATAGCGTGGTTTACACAAAGAGGCGTTTCTTTAAAAACAGAACCGGATGGAAGGATGTTTCCGGTTACCGATTCATCGCAAACTATTATTGATTGCCTGATGCACGAGGTTAATCAGCACGGCATAATCATTAAAATGAATGCGGAGGTAAAAGAAATTCAGATTCAAAATTCCACATTCAATATTAAGCTTTCAAATTCTGAACGTTTGGCGGCAGACTATATATGCGTTGCCTGCGGTGGTTATCCTAAAGTTTCTATGTTTCATTGGTTGCAGCAATTGGGGCATACCATAGCAACTCCGGTGCCTTCCTTATTTACATTTAACCTTTCAGGTCATCCTCTTAATAGCCTGATGGGTGTAAGTGTTGCTAACGCGAAAGTAAAAATTGAAGGAAGTAAATTAATAGAAGAAGGCCCGGTGCTGATTACGCATTGGGGCTTAAGCGGACCGGCTATCTTGCGTTTATCGGCCTGGGGTGCCCGGGAACTTTATGAAAAGGAATATACTTTTAAAGCGCATATTAATTGGTGTCCTGATGTGAACGATCAACAATTGAAAGCGCAACTCAAAAGCAATAGGACCTTGCAGGCAACCAAAAAAATTTACAACTATAATTTTACGCAACTGCCCAACCGTTTATTTCATTTCTTATTACAGCAATCCGGCATATCAGAGGCGATGCGGTGGGCAGACCTTCCGGCTAAAACAGAAAATCTGCTGATAAAAAACCTGCTGGATTATATAGTAGAAGTAAAAGGTAAAACTACATTCAAAGAGGAATTTGTTACGGCAGGCGGCATCCATCTAAATGAAGTAGATGCAAATACAATGATGAGCAAAATAGTACCGAACTTATTTTTTGCCGGTGAAATTTTAGATGTGGATGGCATCACCGGTGGCTTCAATTTTCAACACGCATGGAGCAGTGGGTGGATTGCTGCAAAGCATATTGCCGGTATGTAATTACTTCATCTCAACCAACCTTCCTTCATTATAAGTTTTCACGGATATGAACGACGGGTTTCCTTTGTAATACACATTGCCTTTATATTGAATTTCACCTTTTAAAGAGTGAGTTACATTCACATAGGCATCCTGTATACTCAATTGGTTAATATCCATATCAGCTACTGCAAAATCACGCAAATCTATAGTGCCTTTTGGGGTATTATAAACTACACAGGCATCACTTTTTCCATGTAAAATAATATCGGCATCTTCATTTCTTATAACAATCTGTGTAGTAACTGCATTCAGGGTTAACTCAATAGTACCGGCTCCTTTACTACTTTCTATTTGCAGGGAATTTAAATGAAGAGCATTCGCCGAAGTAATAGTTCCCGAACCATAATAGGCGATATTTTCAAGTTGGGTAAAATGCAAAAACACTTTTATTTTTTCCGAGGGAATTTGTAGCCATTTAAATGACGAAGTGTTTTTTATTATAAGGGTGCTATCCGGCACTATTGCGCTGATGGCTTTTGTAATAGTGCTTCCGGCAACAATATCCATAAATGCTACCGTATCTTGTATAAGTATCAAATTGATATTGTCGTAAAGTTCTATTTTGTTGAAAGCGGTGAGAGCCCGGTGTGTGGTTACTACAGGCTCTTTGTCTACCATACTCGCTTCTTTATTACAGTCTGTTAGTGTGCATAAAATTAGCAGGCCCGATAGTAAAGTTTTAAAATTCATATCAAATTAAAATGTATAGCCTCCGCCCAGGTGTATAAAATCTGCCTGCCCCGCATGTGCTTTCAATTGAATAGTCACCAACCAGTTATCCGATGCATTATAGGCCAGCCCGATATTTTCATAAAAAAAATGCACAGGATATTTGTTATAAGCGTAAATGCCTAATTGCAATGGTATGAATAATCGTCCCATAATACGGGTATAAGAAGCAAATATACCAGCTTGCCATTTCGGATCATTTTGTTTAAAAACTTCTATAGGCCCTTCGCTTACTTCGTGCATTAAAGATGGATCGTAACAAAGCATGATGCCTGCACCGTATGCGCCTGTGGGTGAAAATTGTTTTCTTGTTTCGGCACTTAATACATGGACTATATAGCGGTTGCTGCCAATCCATGGAGATTGCTTCACACCCATTGAAGTGGTAACGGTATAAAAAATTTTTCTGCTGAATGTGTCTCTGATGGGTTTTGCCGTTCCTGTAGATTGATGAAAAGCATAGCGAACTCCTAATACCGCTGTCGGAATATTAAGACCAAGATTAGGTAAGGTAGTGCTGCCATTGGATATATGGCTAAAACCCAGGCCTGCATGTACAAAAGCCTTTTGTGAAAGTCGCCATTCATTTTCCAATACAAAGTTTATATACGAGTTAATATGGCTTCCGATCAGCACATTCTTATGATTGGTTAGGGTATTATAGGTTTTTTGTATGCGGCTGATACCGGTGCCAAACCGCAAATTACTTCTGAAGCCGGATGTAGAGAACAACGGAAATTTCACATAGGGAAAAAGGCCACTCATATGGCCTATATATTCTTTGCTGCCGGTATTACCAAAAAAGAAACCAATGCCCCATACCGGAATTGCCGCAGTGGTAATATGCTCCCGGCTTGTAAGCTCACTTTCAAAAAACATTTCGCCAAAGTAGGTATAGGAGTCACGCAAATACTGTGCTTTTGGCGCCACGGTTAAAAAAGAACCATAATTACCCTGAGCGCCGAAAGAAGAAATCTTCAAAAAACTTTGCTGTGCCTGAATGTTTAAAACAGTATTAAATAAGACAAACCATACAATTATGAAACGACGCCTCATGGGTAGATTAATTTCGGTAGCATCAAACTTAAAGAATGTTTTTGTGCAAAGTACTATACGAATATAATATGCAATGGCTTTTGGTTTATAAACAGAATATTAATTGAACAGTAGAATGAATGTATTTCGGCAGTTGGAACTATGAATTCTAAGTTATAATAACAAAAAACTCACAATTATAACGCCTTTTTCTACCAGATTTTTAGCCTATTTTTGCAAGCCCGAATAAAACCCTCGGGACTTTGTATGGACGAAAATCAAATTAATAACCCAAACGCTGATGGACAGGAGACCGCTCCGGTAGCACCCGAAGCTATTGAAGCATCTGCAGCGACACCAAACGCACCTGTCGAGCCAACTACTGCTGATGTAGCACCCGGTATAGCGCAGGAGCCTGTAGCGGAAACTGTAGCCGCTCACGATGATTTTGACTGGAGCATTGATAAGCGCAACGTAGCGTCTTACAGCCGGGATGAAAAAGAAAAGTACGATAAAGTGTATGAAAACACCTTTGTACAAATTAATGATGGTGAACTGATAAAAGGCATCATTGTAGGTATCACCAATACCGACGTAGTATTAAACATCGGTTTTAAAAGCGATGGACTGATTTCTTTGAACGAATTCCGCGACATGCAGAACCTGAAAGTAGGCGATGAAGTGGAAGTGATGGTAGTAGACAAAGAAGACAGAGATGGCCATTTGAACCTGAGCCGCAAGCAAGCCCGCACCGCACGTGCATGGGAGCGCATTGTGGAAGTACATAAAACAGGCGAAGTGATTACCGGTACTGTTACTTCTAAAACCAAGGGCGGTTTGATAGTAGATGTATTTGGTATGGAAACCTTCCTTCCGGGTTCTCAAATTGACGTAAAGCCGGTTACGGATTACGATCAGTTTGTAGGCAAAACCATGGAGTTTAAAGTAGTGAAGGTAAACGAAGCTATCAAAAATGCAGTGGTATCGCACAAAGCGCTTATCGAAAGCGATATCGAAGCACAACGTGCACACATTATAGGTCAGTTAGAAAAAGGCCAGGTTCTGGAAGGTACGGTTAAGAATATTACCGACTTTGGCGCCTTTATGGACCTTGGCGGCTTAGATGGTTTATTATATATTACCGATATATCTTGGGGCCGTATCAGTCATCCGACTGAAGTATTGAAATTAGACCAGAAGATCAACGTAGTAGTATTGGATTTTGATGATGAGAAAAAACGGATCTCTCTTGGTTTAAAACAATTAACGCCTCATCCTTGGGATGTGTTGCCGGAAACTATTAAAGAAGGTGAAATAGTAAAGGGTAAAGTGGTGAACATTGAAGACTACGGTGCATTCCTGGAAATTTTACCAGGTGTAGAAGGTTTGGTACACGTAAGCGAAATTACTTGGGCCAACACACCAATTAATGCAAAAGAGTTCTTTAAGCTGGGCGATGAGCATGAAGCCAAGGTAGTAACCCTGGATAAAGATTCAAGAAAAATGAGCTTATCTATTAAGCAACTTTCTGAAGATCCATGGAGTGATATTGAAACAAAATTCCCTGAAGGA
>JAICHT010000222.1 GCA_025924755.1 Chitinophagaceae bacterium
GAAAAAAGAACCGTTTTTCAGGAACTTGGTAGAGAAGCCGGCATATGGGCCAAACAACAATTCTTTTTTCCCTTTAATCATCCGTGTATCTAAATGTGGCACAGACATGGGAGGCGAACCCACCGCTGCTTTGCCATATACTTTGGCATTGTGCATTTCAATAATAGCCGGATTGGTGCATTTAAGCCATTGGCCACTTACGGGGAAACCTCCAAAACCTTTTCCCTCCGGAATATCTGATTTTAATAGCAACGGCAACGAGCCGCCACCGGCGCCAATAAAAACAAACCGGGTTTTTACGCGGCGCTTATCTCCGGTTTCCGTATCCTTAACTTTTATTTCCCAGTTGCCATCTTCCTGTTGTTGCAGGTCGCGAACTTCATGATCGAAGTATATCGAAACCCCATCCATTTGCTTTAGCCTGTTAAACAAGCAGCGGGTAAGGGCTCCAAAGTTTACGTCCGTTCCAATATCTATTTTTGTAGCTGCCACTTTTTCATCCCGGTCCCGGCCATCCATTACCAGTGGTATCCATTCTTTCAATTGTTCAAAATCTTCTGAATATTGCATGCCTTTGAACAAATGACATTTTTGCAAGGCTTCATACCTTTTTTGTAAATAGGTGACATTATCCTTGCCCCATACAAAACTCATATGTGGTATGCTTCGGATAAAGGATTGTGGAATATCAATAAGATTTTTTTCTATCAGGTAAGCCCAAAACTGCTTCGACACTTCGAAAGATTCGGCAATTTTAGTGGCTTTGGATGTGTCGATAGCACCATCGGGCAATTCGGGTGTGTAATTGAGTTCGCAAAAAGCAGAGTGTCCTGTACCTGCATTATTCCAGGCATCCGAACTTTCAGCAGCGGCTACATCCAGCCGCTCAAAAATTTCTATAGTAATACCTGGTTCCAATTCCTTCAATAGCATGCCGAGGGTAGCACTCATAATACCGGCACCGATCAATACTACATCCGTTGGCTTTTCTATCACTTTATCTGTGTTCATGCGCTATTGTATATTAGTATACCATAGCTATCCGAAATTTTATGCCATAGCTGCCTTTGGGAAAGTATTTTAGTAAATCAATTTACGTTACTATTAATATAGTATTGGGATATTAAACTCTTTCAGCTACCAGGTAGGTTTGTGCATTCCCTAACTAATTAAGCCTAAGGTTGTTGACCAATTAATTTTCGCTAAGTTATATCAGTGACAGACCGATCCGTATTTTTTATCTTTTGCAGGTATCTCGTAATGTTATTATCCAATTGATAAGGGTACGTATAGTTCATTGCTGTAGCCAGCATCGTTGCCAGTTTACGAAATAAATGTAAGGTTTGAAATAAAGCATCCCAGTTCTGTGCTATATCGCTTCCGCAGAAAGTATTTTCCAATGCTGTCCAGGTTTTCTTATCTAAATACTTTTTAAAGTACCTGCCATTTTTATTAGTAGTTACCTGCCAGTTGTGCTGCATGCCTATATACCATTCAATCATCTTTTGTAAATAAGAAAACCGGATGATGTTGTCCAACATATATTTTGCATAAAAAAGTTCTTCCCTCCACAGACTCTTTGCTACATACACCGTGTCCCACCAAAAATCGGTAATAACAGCTAGAAATTCTTCTTCAATGGGTTTTGTAATTATATAACTGGTGTGGGTGGGTGGTTTCATTGTATTTGTTAACCCATCTTTGTCTAAAAGAACCCGGTAACCTATATCCCAATTCGGCGGCACTTTCACAAGCTCCGCAGCATGTTTAAATTCTTTAAGCGAATATACCCTGAAATCAATACGAACGTAATTCGTATAGGTTATCATGCGCAGGTAAAAAGTTTCATCTACCCGGATTATAGCCAGTGGCTCACCAAATGCCGTAAGCCATGCCTCATTATTTAAATATAAGTTGGGATTATTTACAACCAGTTCAATATCATAGTCGGAAAATAAATCAACCCTGGCAGCCGGGTTGGCCCTGGAGCCGGTTAATAATATTGTTCTTACATCTTTATTTTCCTTTCCCCAACTTACAACGGCTTCCAATACCTCGTTGTCGCTTCTCATTGTATAAAGTTATGGCAATACCCAGTTGTTGTATTTGGCAAAAGGTTATCATTAGAATGTAGTGCATGTTGATTTCACTGATTGCTTTTGTATTTGGTGTTTAAGAAAGATGATTTTTGATTATTTCTACACTGCAATCGGGTCAATCGCTTATTAAGACAGGTAATAATAAACCGTCAGGTATGCTGATGCATAAAATAATCTATACTTGCACTTATTATGGTACACTATACAGTTAAAGATGTTGGTTGAATGTATAGAAGAAACCTGTTAACAAAGCTGTACTTTACTACTATTGTACCGCTCATTAATACAAATGCATACGAATGAAGTTATTGGTTGTCCCTTTGTACTGGTTATATAAATTATACGCAGCGGTAACATTTGTAGCACTCATGCTTGTGGTATTTGTGTTCTCATTACCTGCGGTTTTCATGGGCCGCATAAAAGGTGGCAACTGGGTATACAGGCTTTGCGTGTTGTGGGGAGATGTGTGGTTTCCTATGGTATTCATATTTCATAAAAACATTTACGAGCAAAAACCGGAGACGGATAAGCAATACATCTACGTGGCAAACCATATTTCTTTTTTAGACGCTGCTTTAATTATGTGCACCATCCGGCAACCTATGCGGCCCCTGGCTAAAGTAGAATATGAAAAAATGCCTGTTTTTGGATTTATCTATAAAATGGCCATTGTGTCGGTAGACAGGAGTAGTGCTGAAAAACGTGCCAGTAGCGTACGTATATTAAAGTCGGTTTTAAACAAAGGCATATCCATTTTCTTTTTCCCGGAAGGGACTTTTAATGAAACGGGCAAGCCGCTGAAAAGCTTTTTCGACGGCGCTTTCCGGATAGCCATTGAAACACAAACACCCATCAAGCCAATATTGTTTTTAGACAGTTATAATCGCCTTAACTATAAAGGTTTTTTCAGCCTTACGCCAGGAAGAAACCGTTCTGTTTTTTTACAGGAAATTGAAACAAAAGGATTAGTATTAAAAGACGTTGCCTTTTTAAAAGAAAAGGTTTTTGATGCGATGGAGCAAAAACTGGTAGCATATAAAGCACCGTGGATCAAAGATTAACAGCAACAACTATAAAATTCGTTCTTACTTCCGCCGCTTGTGTTTATTTTACAGCCGTATTTTATGTTTGCAGAAATCATTATACCGCTGGCTTTGCCAAAAAATTACACCTGGAGCATTCCGGATGATATGCTGCCGAAACTACAGCCCGGGTGCAGGGTAGAGGTGAATTTAGGAAAGAATAAAAAATATGCCGGTGTTGTAAAAAGAATTCATAATGATGCACCTACCAATTTTGAAACAAAAGATATCCTGAATATTTTAGATCCGGAGCCCGTTTTGCAACCATACCAATTTTCCTTCTGGCAATGGATGGCAGAATATTATATGTGCTCGGAAGGCGAGGTGATGGCAGCGGCGCTACCCTCACATTTTAAATTATCCAGCGAAACTGTTTTGATTTTTAATGAAGAATATGGCGATGACTTTTCCGGCCTGGAAAATGATGAATACCTGGTGGCAGAGGCTTTATTAATGAAGCACGAGCTGCGCCTTACGGAGATTCAGCAGATATTGGATGTAACGCATGTTTATCCGATTGTTAATAAATTGATAGGCAAAAAAGTTTGTTTTGTATGGGAGTCGCTCAAGCAGGCATATGCTCCTAAAAAAGAAAGTTTTGTTTTGCTCAACCCGGAATATGGCAATGAAGAAAAGCTGGAAAATTTATTAAATAACTGGAGCCGTGCCCCTAAGCAAATGGAGTTGTTATTAAGCTTTTTGCACTTAATGAGAACCGAAGGAGAAGTAACAAAAACCTCTTTACTAAAGAAGTCGCAGGCTTCTGATGCACAGTTAAAAGGGTTGGTAGATAAAGATATACTACGGGTTGAAAAAAGGAGTGTAGACCGCATCAATTATTTACCTAAAGATGTTCATATTGATTTTGAATTAACACCTGCCCAGCAGGAAGCCCTGGAACAGGTTCGGATGGGCTTAAAAGAAAAGCAGGTTTGCCTGCTGCATGGCATCACATCAAGCGGTAAAACGCATATTTATATCCGGCAAATAGAAGAACTGATGCGAAAAGGAGAGCAGGTTTTGTATATGCTGCCCGAGATTGCATTGACTTCTCAAATCATTCGCCGGCTTCAAAAATATTTTGGTGGATATATTGGTATTTATCATTCTAAATTCAGCCAGAATGAACGGGTTGAAATATGGAATAAAGTAAAATCCGGAGAGTTGAAAGTAGTGCTGGGTGCCAGGTCCTCATTGTTTTTGCCTTATCATAAATTAGGATTGATTATTTGCGATGAAGAGCATGATACCTCGTACAAGCAACAAGACCCGGCACCTCGCTATAATGGCAGGGACGCTGCTATTTATTTAGCATCGCTTACCGGTGCTAAAGTATTGCTTGGCAGCGCTACACCATCGCTTGAAACCTATTATAATGCAAAGACAGATAAATATGCGTTAGTAGAATTGCTGGAACGCTACCGCGAAGTAAAATTGCCTGTTATTGAAATGATTGATATCCGTACAATAGCTAAAAAACCCGGAGAAAAAATCATGTTCACACCACAGTTATTAGCGGATATTACCACCACTGTCAATAAAGGAAAGCAGGTGATCCTGTTTCAAAACCGCAGAGGCTATTCTCCATATCAACTTTGCACGATTTGTGGCTGGATTGCCCAGTGCCGTCATTGCGATGTGTCGCTTACGTATCACAAGCAATCCAACAAATTAAAATGCCATTACTGCGGCAACATTTATCCGCCAACAAACACCTGCGCTGCCTGCGGTAGTGATAAGTTAATACAAAGAAATTTTGGTACGGAAAAAATTGAAGAGGTATTGGATAGTGAATTAAAGGATGCAAAGGTGGGCCGAATGGATTTTGATACAATCCGCAATAAAAATGCACACGACGTATTGATACAACAATTTGAGCAAAAAAAGATTGACGTATTGGTAGGTACACAAATGGTAGTAAAAGGATTGGATTTTGACAATGTGGATCTGGTAGGCATATTAGATGCGGATGGCTTATTGCATTTTGCCGAATTCAGGGTGAATGAACGGGCTTTTCAATTAATGGAACAGGTGAGCGGACGGGCAGGAAGAAAAGACGGCAATGGCAAAGTATTGATACAAACAAGCAACCCGGCACATCCGATATTGCAATATGTTGCCCGTCATGATTTTATTGGAATGTATAACGAAGAAATTGAAAAGCGCCGGCAATTTTTCTATCCGCCTTTTTCCAGGATTATCCTCGTTACATTTAAACACAAAGAACGGGAAGTGGTAAGCGAAGCAGCTCATTTTTTTGCTAATGCGCTGCAAACCGTTTATAGCCAGTATTTAGTAGGTCCTGCAGAACCGGTAATCAACCGCGTTCGCAATATGTTTTTAATGGAACTGCTGATAAAACTACCCAGGGATAGCGCTATCATTGCCAGGTGTAAAAGCGATATACTAAAACAATGCGCAGCATTGCATGCAGAAAAAAAGTTTAAGAAAATAATGGTTGTACCCGATGTGGATGCATTATAAAATATGATAACACTATGACTGTTCAGGAAAATATTTCTCTTAAGCCCTATAATACGTTTGGCATTGATGTAACAGCTAAATATTTTTCCACGTTCCATTCATCAGATGAATTAATAGAAATCAGCCACTATCCCTTTTTTACTTCTGAACATTCGCTGTTTCTTCTTGGCGGTGGCAGCAATATTCTTTTTACAAATGATTTGGACGGATTGGTGTTGAAGAATGAAATTAGCGGTATTCAAGTAATTGAAGAAGATAAAGAACTGGTATATGTAAAAGCCGGAGCTGGAGTGAACTGGCACCAATTCGTTCTTTTTTGTTTGGCCCATAATTATGCAGGAGTGGAAAACCTGTCCCTGATTCCTGGTTC
>JAICHT010000223.1 GCA_025924755.1 Chitinophagaceae bacterium
CTGAAGTCACAGCAGCACTAAAGTTTAATCAAGGCATCTGAAAGAAATGCGATGTATATCATTTCTTTCTTGATTTTACTTTGGTTACTTTCTTTGTATCAAGACAAAGAAAGTAACAGAAAGCTGAATATGGATTTGTAATTGGTTAACGAATAGGCTGTGCCTCCATATTAAATACATCCTTCAACGCTCTTTTAGCGGCATGATATCCGCACATGCCATGTACGCCGCCGCCCGGAGGTGTGGAAGAGGAACAGATATATATGCCCTTTGCAGAGGTTTTGTAGGGTGACAACCGTAAGGCCGGGCGTGTAAAAAGCTGCCCTATATCTATGATGCCACCATTGATATCACCCCCGATATAATTAGGATTATAGGCCTCCATTTGAGCCGTATTCATAATATGCCTTCCTATTATCCTGTCCCGAAAACCCGGGGCAAAACGTTCTACCTGCTTTTCAATTTGTTCGGTCATATCTATTGTAGAACCATTTGGTACATGGCAATAGGCCCAGGCCGTTTGCTTTCCTTCCGGTGCCCGTGAGGCATCAAATAAACTTTGTTGCGCTAGTAATACAAAAGGTTTTTGGGGAAGTTTTCCTTCGGATGTTAACTTTTCAGAAGCCACAATTTCTTCCAGGGTATTTCCTAAATGGATCGTTCCTGCCTGCCTGCATTCTGACGCAGTAAAAGGTATGGG
This sequence comes from Chitinophagaceae bacterium, assembly GCA_025924755.1. Classification (GTDB taxonomy): domain Bacteria; phylum Bacteroidota; class Bacteroidia; order Chitinophagales; family Chitinophagaceae; genus Flavisolibacter. Next base: position 701 of record JAICHT010000223.1, read on the forward strand.
CCCATCCAACGCCCAATCAATTTTAAATACCCCCATTCCATACCGGTAGCGTTTTAATTGCCATTTGTAAACGGTTGAAAATTGGTGCCCGGAAATTTGTAATAGTTGCTTAGGCGTCACATCAAATAACACCGCATGCGAGGAGGGCAATTGATTTAATGAACGAACATAAAAATTCGTTTCTATAGTACCCCCTAAGGATATAAAATAAGAAGCCAGGGCGTCTGCAATTGCAATGGAACCTCCTTTTGGTATAGGCCATCCGCCTGTATGCCCGGTTATCAGTAATACTAATGCAATAGCGGAAGTAGCCATATTAGAAAGCGGTTGTATGGAATGCGCTGCCATTCCTGCCCATAATCCTCTTGCTTCTTTAGTACGAAATCGCTTTGCTAATTGAGTGGCAGATGTAATGGCCTTCAACCCAAAAGATGCCATATCAACAGGATGCTTTGGAACGTGCAACGGGCCTAATACATCTGCCGCAATTCGGGGCCAGCTTTTTACCAACGGCTGCATCAGTTTTAGGTAAGCGGATTCATCATTGCCCAAAGCTGCTGCGGTGTGTTTTACCGAATGGTGTAAAGCCGCTGCGCTACCATCATCAAAAGGATGCGCCGCAGCAATAGCAGGATAGATAAATTCTAACCCATATTGTTTAAGTGGAAGTGTCTTAAAAAAAGGCGAACCAACCGCTAATGGATGAATAGCGGAGCAGATATCATGAACAAAATGAGGCAGGGTTAGGGCTGCCGACCGCATCCCACCTCCTATAGTAGCTTTCGCTTCTACTAGTAACACAGAAAGTCCTGCCTGCTGCATCGTAATAGCCGCCGCTAACCCATTTGGCCCGGAGCCTACTACAACCACATCGTAATCTCTTTTATTCACGCTTATCATTTTGAAAGCTTACAGATCATGCATCCTGCCTTTCATGTGCAAAAATATAAATACCTTTCAACCCATACGATGAACAAACCTTTAAGGCATCCGTTAGTTGAATGCCAGTACCTCTGTAAATTTGCGCTTAGTTTATGATGTTACCAGGAGCTGTGAATACGAACGAACCTATTAGCCCGGAGCTGTTGCCATACAGGCAGCATAAGCAGATACCACCTGTAATAGAAAAAAATGTTCTGAAAGCTTTGGCGTTCTACCCGGAGTTAGAAAATACTACTATCCATTTTATTTTTAAGAAGGATATCAAAACTTCTGTGATGCAGGCGCAGCCGGTCTTTGCCACATTGCTTCGAAGCAGGAAAAACAGGCGTTACCGAATCAATATCAGTGCGCATTTTAAGTTGATACATTCTCAAATGCCCATACTTCAGATTCCTGATGAAGTGATGATTGGGTGGATAGGGCATGAACTGGGACATATTTTGGATTATGAAGGCCGGAGTAATGCCGGGTTGGTTCAGTTTGGTTACCGCTATTATTTTTATCCGGCTTACGTAAAACGGGCAGAGATGGTGGCCGATTCTTTGGCAGTGGAACGTGGAATGGGAAATTATATCGTGGCCACGAAACGGTTTATATTAGATCATGCAGAATTGCCGCAGGCTTACAAGGATAAAATTTCTAGGCTTTATCTTTCTCCGGATGTAATAGTAGCACAGATAAAACAATTGGAAGAAAAGAAGCGGAATAAAAAGCAGCTTTGATATAGCTTTTTTTGGTAGTTCTTTTTCTTGTCCAAAAAGAAACAATAAGACCTCCGAAAACGATAACAGCCCTTTTCGCATGGGTATTTCAATGATGCTTTTATAGTACTGTGGTCAGTGCAATGGATCCTTGATGGCTTGACTATGAGGGAACCTCTTTTTGTTATTGAATTAAGACAAGCTAATATGAATAGGCCTGAAATTAAAAGCGGAAAGCGTAAAAGAAGAAATAAATGAAATGTGCCAATAACAAAAGCTGCTTGCAGATGCCATTGGCACATAAGATAAAGTGATTGCGACGCAACGGAGATGCTATGAAAACCTTTTGTGGGTATTCAAAAAAACATAGTTAAACAACTGCCTGTAATACATAGTTTCTGAATTCGTTAAACGCGTCTTCCTTCATCACTCTTGGAATTTTAGCCTGTCCGCCCAACTTCTTGTATTCTTCGCTCCAGTTATAAAATTGTTCCACAGGAACAGCTTCCACATCCACACCTTTCAAGGCTTTTGTGCGGGCTACCGCATAGTTCTTATTGTTGTCGCACAATTCAGTATCAATTACTTCGGCGGCTTTTGTGGTGTCTATCTCCTTATCGGTTCCAATGACCCATTTCATTTTGAATTCTTCATTTTCAAAAACAGTGGCGGCCACAAACTCTTTAATTTCTATATCAAAATGGTGCTCCAGCTTTTGAATGCCTCTATTCATTTTTTGTACGGAAAGTTGCTCACCCACCACATTTAAATAATGTTTGGTGCGTCCACTGATCTGTATTTCTGATCGTTTCTTATCTGTAATGATAACCGTATCGCCAATCATATATCGCCATGCTCCCGATACAGTTGAAATCAATAACACATACTCTGTATTTTCGGCTGCCTGCTCCAGTGTTAATACGGGTACACCGGGTTTCACCCGTCCTTCTTCATCAATATTGTCTTCTACAAAAGGAACAAATTCAAAAAAGATTCCGTTGTTCACAATAAGCGCCATAGCATTGGTATCCGGCCTTTTCTGCGTGGCCAGGTACCCTTCTGAAGCAAGATACGTGTCCATATAGATGAGAGGTCTTGCTAATAATTTTTCCATGCTTTTCCGGTAAGGCTCAAAGGCAACGCCGCCAGAAGTATATACGTGCAGGTTCGGCCAGATATCATGAATGGTATTCAGGTTGTTGTGCGCAATGATCTCTTTCAGCATCAGCTCTACCCAGGAAGGAATGCCTGATATGCTGCCAATATCCCAGCCAGGAGCTTCCTCTGATATCCGTTTTACCTTTTCATCCCAATTGGATATGGAAGCGATCTCAGGGCCGGGTTTATAAAACTTATTGAACCAGGCAGGGATATTGGCCGCACTAATGCCGCTGATTTCGCCTTCGGAATGATCTATTGCTTCTATCAAATTGGTGGTGCTGCCGAGCATCAAAATATCCTTCTCAAAAAAATCAGTAGGAAGATCAAAGTTCTTTAAACTCATAATCTGCTGTATGCCTGATTTTTTTATGGCATTTAGCATATCGCCTGTTACAGGAATGGACTTTTTATTGCTGGTAGTGCCGCTGCTTAAGGCAAAGTACTTTTGCCCGCCGGGCCAGGTAATATTCTGGTGTCCCTGCAGCAGGTAATGCCACCATTCGTCATATATCGCATCATAATCGTACACGGGAACATTTTGCTGAAACGCTTTGACCGGATCGGCACTTTCCAAAATGTCGCTAAACTTATATTTAAGGCCAATGGCGGTGAACTTTGCCTTTTTTAGCAATTGTAAAAGAACCGTCTTTTGTGCTTTATACGGATTGGTTTCCCGGCTTATAAATCCATTGAAATTTATTGCCTTCTTTATTACTCCACCTAATAGCGCCATGCAAATTTTATTTTCTATCCTTTAATCAATGTTTATACCGGATATTGAGAAGCTGGATTCAGAATGTTCAACTTATTGCCCTTTATTAAATAGCAAAAGGCAAAAAAGTTGAATTACATAGTAAGTTAAAAATTAAGCGAACTAAATACACGGTTTTAAAACCTGTTTCTTACGTAGAAATAATGCGGAGAGATTACTTTGTTTCTCACAATGAGGAATTAGAAAATATATTATTCCAATAGTCAACATCACTAACTTTTATAAATTGTCTGGGTAAACCATATCAATTATTACTGGGCTGAGAAAGCTATATTAGTGATGAGAGAGAAAATGGCATCACTTTAAAAAAGCATCCAATGCCCTGGTAGGTTTTCCATCGCTTGCCCACACGCTTAATCCATAGCCACTCCAGCTTCTGGCGCCTTCCGGTTCCCAATATATGACGCCCAACCCTTTTTCATCGGGCACAGCCTTTACCTTTTTTTGAACCGCCACCAGCATATCATACGTATTTTGCACCTTAAAATCTTCGCCACCTACTTCCACCACCATTACTTCCTTTCCATATCGCGATGCCATATCATTCATATTCTTTCCTAAATCGTCAATAGATGCTGTATAATCCGGCTTGCCCGGCAGCCAATAGGGATAGTAAGATAACCCGATGATATCGTATTTGGCGCCATTGGCACGGGCACTGTCAAACCAGGTTCTGAAGCGGTTGTTATTGTTTCCCTGGTCTACATGAAGAATCACTTTTGAGGTGGGGCTCACGGCTTTTATAGCATCATATCCTTTATTAATTAATTGGGCTAAGCCATTCCAGTTGGAAGTGCTGCCTTCAGGGTAAATCATACCACCTGCCGTTTCATTGCCTACCTGCACCCATTCGGGCATTACACCATTTGATTTTAATGCCGTCATTACATCCGCCGTGTAAGTATATACATCGTTCAGTAGTTCCGGAAAACTGTGGCCTTCCCATGCAGCCGGTTTCTTTTGTTTAGCAGGATCAGCCCAGCTATCGCTGTAATGAAAATCAATCAATATGTGCATACCTGCTTTTTGTGCACGTACTGCCATTGCTACGGTTTCTTCCTTACTGCAATGGCCGCTTCTTTTATCGTTTGAAGGATGAACCCAGGTGCGCAGCCGGACAGTATTAATGCCATGATCTTTTAAAATCTGAATACAATCTTCTTGCACGCCTTTCTCATTATAAAATTTAAAACCTGAAGCTTCCATTTGCGGCAGCCAACTAATATCAGCTCCTTTTACAAAGGCTTTATTCTGCTTGCCGATGGCCGATTTATTGATAGCACAGGCAGATACTATTACTATCAGGATTAGGACATAGAAAGTAAGCCGGGGTATTTGTTTCATGCTATTCTTTATTTGATACCGTACAGAAATTTTCTTTTACCAGAAGTGAAAACTTTTCCGGAGTTAAAAATAGAAAACAGCAATGTATTTATTATCCTGAATAGGAATGCTTAATAATTTTAGCACCGCCTGAATCGGTTGGGATAAAAATTTCTAAAGCACATTTAAGAAGCAGATAATGTAAACTTATTTTTTAATAGTAACCGGCGTGCCGATAGGAATATAGCTGTACAGTTCCTCTACATCTTCCCGCTTAAGCGATATGCAGCCATCTGTCCAGTTTTTAAAGCGGTCAATAATAAAATCGTCGTGCGGCCAGGTGCCATGTATGCCTACGCCGCCACCCAATTTAGCATTTGCCGGAATAATTCCTTGCTGCTTGCGCATATTAAATTTCTGAA
>JAICHT010000224.1 GCA_025924755.1 Chitinophagaceae bacterium
AATTATGTGCAGTCTATAATGGCCAGCCGGTATGATGCTTTTGTTTATATTGATAAAACAAAAGCAGTGCATCCATTGCACCTAAAACCGCATGATACCGAAATGCCGGACACATATCCGTTTGGTGTATAATTGAAAATAAAAAATCAGAGATTCTATCAGGCGATTTTTCCAAATCTTGGGCAATAATTTTCTTTTTTTGGCAGCTGCCTTGTTCCCGCTTTTAAAAAGGATATAATATTATACGATTTTGTATGGCAGAAAGGACAAGCATGAACATCACCGGCTGAATCTACATACACACTACGGCTACCGGAAAAACAACCTACCTTTCGCTGGTGATACCCATGATATAAAAGGGTAGGATGATCTTTGAATGCAGGTGTATGGTTTACAAGTGTAAAAACTCCCTCCAGCTTTTCAATATGCCTTTTCTCTAGCAGCACTTCCCGACCTTCGTAATGCCCAATATCCCGTGGTTCCAATACTTGCACAAACTGAACGCCTAATGCCTTGGCAAAATTCATATAAGGCAACAGATGATTGCCATCAAGAAATTGCTTAGTAGCACACACACTAATAGAAACAACCAAACCAGCTTTACGGGCAGCCTTTACAGCAGTTGTAGCTTGTTCAAAAGAATCAGGGTGACCTCTGAATAAATTGTGCAGTTCAGGAATATAATGATCAATACTTACTACCATTCCTTTACAGCCGGCTTCTTTAAGCTGGGCTGCTGTACTATCATTTACATTAAAGCCGGAGGTAAGCACCCAGCATTCACTTTTTTTACTGGCAAATTGTATTAATTGGAGTAAGTCTTTAATACGAACCATAGGTTCTCCACCGCTAAAGTGGAATTGCAATACCCCTTCTTTCTGGTACAGGTCAATTACTTTTAATAAATCTTCTTTGGTAAAAGCTTCTTTCTGATTTAGGTTATTCCACTCAAAGCAGTGTTCACACCGCATTGGACACTTTCGCGTAATGGCTAAAAAAACAAACGAAAGTTTTTCTGCTACTGTCATAGGTGAAGCATGTCGCCTTAATTCGCTTTTAATAAGCGTATCGTAAGCGTTAGAAGGCCAGCCGGGAGTGTATTGATTAAAATAATATCTACCGCTTATCTTATAAATTTTTTTCAGGTTCCCTCCCCAAACATTACTACGCAGATTTAGCATGACTTTATAGGTGCTCCATATTTTCTTAGGATGCTTTAATGTGATACAGGTAAAATAAAAGATGCGAAGTTTTATAGCCCACCAGATAAATGTTCTTTCTAAAGTGGATAAATGAGATGAAGAGTCAATTGTATTTGCGGATGTGTTATTACTTAGAACATGCTCTTTTTTAACTTGCTGAATTGGAATAAATGTTTCCATAAATTATAGCTTTGGTATCATTAAGAAAAAATTGAAAAAAATCAGTTAAATAGAAATTATTTAGCGATAGCAAGGGCTTTAAAATTGGTTTCGCTGATTTTTTTATATAAGGCCCTTCCATAAATTGGGAACGCATTGGGTTTAGTAAACTGACGAAGGAAAGTAATATTAGGCCTGGTTTTAAAGTCTCTTATATGTTCGTAATATCCCTTTGTTTTTAGTATGTAGGTTTGGGTTTTTTCTTTTTCAGCGGAAGAGGTTTTATAAGTCAGGGTAACTATATTGCCAATTAGAGGCTGCTCCAAATAATGTCCATCTTCTCTTTGTAAAAGTTCCAAAACGTTTTTCCCCAGTTCGTCTGTTGCCAGTATAGGTGAAAGCTTTTGTACTGTAAAGGGTTCGTCTGCTGAATAATCCATAGCAGCATAATCAATTTCCCAGAACATAAAGCCACTGGAAAGTTTAATTTCAGAAAAGGGGCCTCCGGATTTAGAAACATCAATCGGTACTACTATTTCCCTGGCGGCTAAAGGACCAGTGGTGGTAATACTAGTCACCTTTTTCCATCCTTCTGTTGTTTTTACAGATACCTCTAACGGTATTTGCTGCTCTTGTGTCCATTTCAATAACTCACTTGCCGGTTTATTACGCTGCTTTTTCAGGTAGGTTTCATAATAACGTCCAAAACCTTTAGCCAATTCGCCGTAAAGTAAGTCAAGCCAATAGGAGTTTTTCAGGTCAAGCACTAATTTGCCTTTTGTAGCGCCTGCCGGTTTTTTAAACTGCATCACTACCTCGTTATGGGCATCTGCAGTCGTTGTATCGTCCATATAGAGTACACTATAATCGTCCCGTTTCTTTAAAGCAGCACTTACTTCTTTTTTATTATTTAGCCGGGCTGAAATTGATACTTGCGGTTGTGCTATACTATAAAGATTACCTGCTTCATCTGCTAATACCTTACTATTTTTATTATGGTTAATAACCCATAGTTCGGCCATATCGGTATATTGCCGTTCTTTTAATTCATTGCTTATTTTTAGTTGAAGGCTGCCATCATCCGTGGTTGCCATTTTTAAGGGCAGAAAATCATACCGGGCTAATTGAGGGTAAATGGCGCCGCCATATATTTCACCTTGTAAGGTAAACTCGTTACCATCATACGCACTTACAAACGGACAGGAACTTTTTGTGGCCAATATTATGACCGTACTTACTAATACTGCACCTAAAGTAAAGCCTACTGCGCCAATCACGTAACTATTGGTAGTTCTTTTTTTATCGTATTCCAGTACTTCTATCTTTTGCACTTTATCTAAAGGAAGCGTATAATGGCCTAGTGTGGCAGTATTGTCTTGGGTAATATATAAATGTACTTCGTTCAATACCTGTCGATCGGATGAATCAGATCTTTTGTATTGCATCCTGCCATGGCGTCCGTTTACCAGGTGCAGCTTGTGGCTAGGAGGTAAAGTATCTAATGTACACTCTAATGTTTTCTGGTCACCACTTAGCACTATATTATTCATGTAATAAGCATTGTTTCCATTACGTAATACGAAGTACCGGCTCTGTAATTTTAAAGAATCAATACTGCCTGCAGTATTGGCATTAGAACCCGTATTAACAGTAGTGGCTTTGTAGAAGGTATGACAGGCAGCCAGGAAGGCAATTACAAAAACTGTAAAGAATAGGTGTTTAGGTTTAATAGATGGATGTACCATAGCAGTTGGTTTAGGTGTTAAGAAATGATGATTTTAATTGCTGCTTGTATGAAATATTTTCATTCAAATTCAATACAGTAATTAAAAGCCAATATGAATAGCAATAAATGGTTTAATATTAAAAAATATAACCCAGGCAAAGGCCAAAATATTTGTTTTTCAAACTACTGATACGATCCTTTGATGCACTTACATTTTTTAAGCCGTCTGTATAATTCAGGCTTATAAAAAAACCAATAGGCCATTCATAGCCGGTTAAGATATTAACGCCAAAATCTGTATCAGTAAAAGGGTATTGCGAAGAGCCTTTCAATATATAAAAACTAATTACTGGTCCGCCTCCAATCATAAATTTCCCATTCTTATTATTTGTTTTATAGACTATATCAAGAGGTAGATCAATGTAAGGAAGCGTTTGTGGTATTGTATAAGAAGAACCTGAAAAAGTGCTGGTTTCTTTGTACCCTTTTGCTACATACTCCAGCTCAGGACGAAATGCAACTTTTTTCCCTAACGGCCAGTCAAGCAAAATCCCAAATATGCCTCCTGTTTTTACTTGTTGACCATAAATTATATAATTATCGGTATGGGTTATTTTTGTAAAAGAGGTACTGATTCCAGCCTTTATGCCAATTTTTGGCTGCGCAAATAGGTAAATTGCAGGCAGTAAACTAAAGGTTAGAAGAAATGCCTTCATAATATAGGGTTTGTATGTTTACAAACAAGTACTTGTACAAAATCATAAAGGCGGAAAAAGTAGCTTCACCAGTACGTATTTTAATCCCTTTGGCACATTCGCTATATTAAAGTAATAGAGTTAATTGAAAATTCATAGCTATTTGGTGCCTTTTCCGGAAATAAAGTTTAGCCATAAACTATGTAAAGTATATTTTACTATAAGCCATAGTCGGTTAGTTCTCTTATGTGAATTCAATTTCGTAAATTTATAAGGCAATGCGGCCTGATTACCCTCAAAAGATATTTATTGATAAGCGGAGCAGTTTTGTATTGCTTATGGAAACGCTGGCAATGCAATCCTTCTTCTTCTTCTATTAATGCATACTGTTCTCAACACCTAAGTGCAGTGCAACATTCCTTGCATGCTATTGTCAAAGCTTCATTTCAAAATACTTCATCAATAAACAATAAATTATGTCAACAGCAATGGCAGAAAAACTACAAATACAATTAGAAACTCCCACCGATTTTTTACCCTTGCAGGGTACTGATTATATTGAATTTTATGTGGGCAATGCCAAGCAGGCGGCTCATTATTATATGAGTGCCTTTGGCTTTAGCGCTTTGGCATATGCTGGCCCGGAAACAGGGATAAGAGACCGTGCCAGTTACGTGGTGCGGCAAAATAAATTGACGTTTGTACTTACTACTCCTATTCATGCAGGTAACGAAATTGCCGATCATATTTACAAACACGGCGATGGTGTAAAAGTATTGGCCTTACGGGTTGAGGATGCAACTGACGCCTGGATGCAAACTACCAGCAGAGGCGGGAAAAGCTATATGGAACCAACCCTTTTAAAAGATGAGGAAGGCGAAATAGTAATGAGTGGCATTCATACATACGGAGATACAGTGCATTTGTTTATTGAGCGGAAAAATTATAACGGACCCTTTATGCCTGGCTACCGAAATTGGGAGCCTGCTTTTAATACGCAATCCACCGGTTTGCTTTATGTAGACCATTGTGTTGGTAACGTAGGGTGGAATTGTATGAATAAATGGGTAAAATTTTATGAAGAAGTAATGGGTTTTAGAAACATCCTGACTTTTGATGATAACGATATCTCTACCGAATATTCGGCCTTAATGAGTAAGGTGATGAGTAATGGAAATGGCTATGTAAAGTTCCCTATAAATGAACCCGCCGAAGGAAAGAAAAAATCGCAGGTAGAAGAATACCTTGAATTTTATGATGGCGAAGGCGTACAGCATATAGCGCTTGCTACAAATGACATTGTAAAAACGGTTCGTGAACTAATGAAAAGAGGCGTCGAATTTTTAAAGGTTCCGGATACCTATTATAACGACTTGGAAAATCGGGTTGGCCGCATTGAAGAAGATATAGCACCTTTAAAAGAACTGGGCATATTGGTAGACCGGGATGATGAAGGTTATTTGCTTCAATTATTTAGTAAGCCAATAGAAGACCGGCCTACCGTTTTTTTTGAAATCATCCAGCGCAAAGGCGCTAAAAGTTTTGGAAAGGGAAATTTTAAGGCCTTGTTTGAAGCCATAGAAAGAGAGCAGGAAGCCCGTGGTAATTTATAAATTTAAATTGAGCTTTTATTTGCATTTGTTTTCCGATATTGCCGCAGCAATTAATAATTGTCGGTAAATATGAAACACTTCATTGCTTTTATTGCATTTATAGTAATGGGCTGTGCAATGGCTTTTGGTCAGATGAGCGCCTCCTTTATGAATTTTCAAAAGTCTTTTGTACGACCGAATGATGTGTTGAAACGTAAAGAGGATACCCTGCAAAAGCAGTTTGCCGCCAAAGGGTTGGACTGGCCCGCCAAATATGTGTATATCCGCTCTTTCAAGTACGATAGCCAGTTGGAAGTATGGGTTAAAAACGACAGGAAAGATCCTTTTAAATTATTTAAAACCTACAAAGTATGTGCCCTGGCAGGTACTTTAGGGCCTAAAAGAATAGCAGGCGATTACCAGGTTCCAGAAGGATTTTACTATATCAATGAGTTTAATCCACATAGTAATTATTACCTGGCACTTGGTTTAAATTATCCCAATTTATCCGACAAAATTTTAAGCGATTCGCTGAGGCCGGGAGGTGATATATACATTCATGGCAGTTGCGTAACCGTGGGCTGCATCCCTATGACTGACCAACAGATTGAAGAAATTTATATCATTGCCGCCTTTGCTAAAGACCA
>JAICHT010000225.1 GCA_025924755.1 Chitinophagaceae bacterium
TGGACGCATTGAAGTTATTGAAGCGTACCGGGTGCAGCATTCTCAGCACAAAACCCCCTGCAAAGGCGGTATCCGCTTTGCATCGGAAGTAAACCAGGATGAAGTAATGGCACTTGCTGCGTTAATGACCTACAAATGTGCTATCGTAAACGTGCCTTTTGGTGGCGGCAAAGGTGGTATTAAAATCAGCCCGCATAAATATTCCGTATACGAACTGGAAAAAATAACAAGACGGTATACGTCCGAATTAGTAAAGAAAAATTTTATTGGCCCTGGCACAGATGTACCTGCGCCTGACTATGGTACCGGCGAACGCGAAATGGCGTGGATTGTAGACACCTATCAAAGTTTACGTCCTGGTGAAATTGATTCTGCCGGATGCGTAACCGGGAAGCCCGTAACGCAAGGTGGCGTTCGTGGCCGTAGAGAGGCTACCGGTTTAGGTGTGTTTTTCGGCTTACGTGAAATATGTAATATGCCTGATATTATGCAACGCCTGGGATTAAGCACCGGGGTAGAAGGCAAAAAAGTGATTGTGCAGGGATTAGGAAATGTAGGGTATCATTCGGCCAATTTTTTTCAAAAAGCCGGAGCAAAAATTATTGCACTAGCAGAATATGAAGGCGCCATTTGGAACGATGACGGACTGGATGTAGATGCGGTATTTCAACACCGGAAAACCACGGGCTCTATATTAAATTTTCCGGGAGCTAATAACTTTGCGAAGAATACCGATGCGCTGGAATATGATTGTGATATATTAATACCTGCGGCGCTGGAGATGGTTATTACCGGTGAGAATGCGCCGCGTATCAAAGCAAAAATTATAGGCGAAGCCGCTAATGGCCCATTAACGCCGGAAGCCGATGAATTGTTTATACAAAAAGGAACCCTGGTAGTACCCGATATGTATCTTAATGCCGGAGGTGTAACTGTTTCTTATTTTGAGTGGCTGAAAAATTTAAGTCACGTTCGGTATGGACGTATGGAAAAACGCTTTACCGAAAATATGAACCACCATATCTTGGGGCAAATTGAAGAATTGACAGGAAAAAAAGTAATCGACAAGGAACGCCAGTTTATTGAGCACGGAGCCGATGAAGTAGATTTGGTATATAGCGGCCTGGAAGAAACCATGATAACCGCAACCCGTGAAATCATAGACGAGTGGCACCGCAATCCACAAATACCTAATATGCGTACAGCAGCCTTTGTTGTAGCTATTAACAAAGTAGGCACCACATATGCCGAATTGGGCATCTTTCCATAAACTAACAATTTATATTGAAGAAAGCCTTGCAATTGCAAGGCTTTCTTTTTTCATCAAAGCAATATAGAGTTATTAGTATTTCATTAGCCCAGGTTGTATTTCATTTATATAATTTACAATCCCCCCTTTGAGATTATATAAATTATTGAAGCCAAGTTTTTCAAGTTGCCGGATAGCGGCGCCGCTTCTGCTGCCTGTTTTACAATGCAAGACAACTCTTTTATTCCGATCAATTTGATGTACGTTTTCGGCGATTGTGTTCAATGGAATTAATACAGCGCCGATATTGGCCATATCATATTCATGCGGCTCCCGAACATCTATTAATTGAAAGTCTCCGCCTGAAATTTGCAGTTCATACAACTCTTTTGCTGTAATCTCTTTTATGGGTGCTACTGCTGTTTGAACTCCGCAAAACTGTTCGTAATCAATTAACTCGTTAATAGTGGGATTTTTTCCGTTCAACGGATTATCAGGATTTCGTTTAATAGTAAACGTTCTTGATTCAAAGCTCAAGGCATCGAATATATAAAAGCGGCCACTCAGCGTTTCACCAATACCTGTAATTACCTTAATTACTTCCAGCGCCTGCATACTGCCAATGATGCCAGGCAATACACCTAATACCCCGGCTTCTGCACAAGAAGGCACTGCACCCGGTGCTGGCGGCACAGGATATAAGTCGCGGTAATTAGGACCCACATCACCATCTATATCTTTTAAATTAAATACAGAAACCTGTCCTTCAAACAGAAATATAGAAGCATATACATTGGGTTTATCTAAAAGCACACAAGCATCATTTACCAGGTAGCGTGTAGCAAAATTATCCGTACCATCAGCCACTACATCGTACTCTTTCACTAGCTCCATTGCATTTTGGGCCGTAAGCAGCGTATTGTGAATATTAAATTTTAAATGCGGGTTTAACGCTTCCAGCCGTTGGCGGGCTGCTTCTGCCTTGGGTTTGCCAATATCCTCTATACTATACAAAACCTGGCGTTGTAAATTGCTGTCATCCACCGTATCAAAATCTACGATGCCAATAGTACCCACACCGGCAGCCGCAAGGTATAATAATACCGGACTGCCCAATCCACCTGCGCCTACTACCAATACTTTAGCGGCTTTTAATTTTTGTTGCGCTTGCAATCCAAATTCAGGCAGTATGATATGCCGGTTGTACCGGGCTGATTCTTCTTTTGAAAAATGTATATCAGCAGGATTCATAACATGTTCTTTTTAGCAACTAAAACATTCAGCAATCTTTCCAAACAGGCATAGCCATCATCTCCGTGATTTCGGTACTTTTCTTTTCCCAGCCATATGTTGTATGGCCGTTAGTAATAATAATGAAAGGCACCGGAAGGGTAATATGATACCGGAGTACCTGGTGCACGGCGTTTTCACTTAATGCTATATCCGGCGCTTTGCATTCAATCAACATCCAGGGCTGGTGGCGACTATCATATACCAGTATATCAAACCGCTTCTTTAATTCTCCTAAATAAATTTCTTTTTCCAAAGCGATCAACGTGGAGGGATAAGCCAATTCCTTTATCATATAGTGCACAAAGTTCTGCCGCACCCATTCTTCCTGTGTCAATACCAGCCATGTTTTCCGGATGGCTTCAAATACAAGCGTCTTCTGCCCTTCTTGTTTTGTTTTAAATTGAGCTTCCGGGTAAACTACTGGTATCATACCGCAAACTTACAAGCGAAATCGTTGCCACCTATGGAATGCTATTTATGTAAATTTGTTGGCTAATATGAAGACGAAACAGGATATTGTACAAAACTGGCTGCCAAGATATACCGGCGAAAAGTTAGACAACTTCGGCAACTATGTTTTACTGACCAATTTCAACAACTATGTAAATATGTTTGCCCAATGGAATAATGTTCCGGTTATTGGGTTAGACAAGCCAATGCAATGCGCTACTGCAGAAGGTATTACCATAATCAACTTTGGTATGGGCAGCCCTACTGCTGCTACCATCATGGATTTACTCACTGCTATCAAACCGGAAGCGGTATTGTTTTTAGGCAAGTGCGGGGGCTTAAAAAGGCGTAATAAACTAGGCGACCTGATATTGCCCATTGCTGCCATACGGGGTGAAGGAACGTCTGATGATTATCTTCCACCAGAAGTACCGGCGATGCCAGCATTTGCACTGCAAAAAGCAATTTCCACTACCATACGTGATTATGGAGTAGATTATTGGACCGGCACTGTATACACCACTAACCGACGCGTATGGGAGCATGATGAAGAATTTAAAGAATACCTGCAAAGAATTCGTGCTTACGCCATTGATATGGAAACCGCCACTATTTTTGCTGTTGGATTTTATAATAAAATTCCAACCGGAGCACTGCTGCTGGTAAGCGACCAGCCCATGATACCCGAAGGTGTTAAGACAGAAGAAAGCGAC
Source organism: Chitinophagaceae bacterium (assembly GCA_025924755.1). Taxonomy (GTDB): domain Bacteria; phylum Bacteroidota; class Bacteroidia; order Chitinophagales; family Chitinophagaceae; genus Flavisolibacter. The sequence goes on from JAICHT010000225.1 coordinate 3,706, forward strand.
AAAAAAATAACCGAAATGTATGTAGAGCGGCATTTGCGTATTGGCGTTGATTCGTTAAAACAACTTATTAATAACGGATTAACGGTTCGGCATTTGCGTTTTTAGCAGAGTGATGAAGTGCCAGGAAAGACTAAATTTTATACATTGAGCGTTCATTATTTATTATCCTTTCCTTCATGCAGCTATTATTAGAAATAAAAAACCTTTCAGTTGATTTTATAACCCATCATCAACAAACCCAGGCTGTAAAAAACGTTTCGCTGCAAGTGCGCCGAGGAGAAATACTGGCACTGGTAGGCGAATCCGGCTCTGGCAAATCCGTTACGGCGCTTTCTATTTTACAATTACTTTCCACACCGCCGGCTGTGTACACATGTGGTGAGATTTTGTTTCACCACGGGCCAACGCCTGTTAACACGTTACTACTTCCAGCTAAACAATTGCAAGATATAAGAGGCAATAAAATTGCCATGATTTTTCAGGAGCCCATGACATCGCTTAACCCGGTGCTCACCTGCGGCAAACAAGTAACGGAAGCGTTGCTGGCACATAAAAAAGTTTCTGCCCACGACGCTAAAAGGCAAACAACAGATTGGTTTGAAAAAGTAAAATTGCCTTCTCCCGAAAAGATATTTGATCAATATCCACATCAATTAAGCGGCGGCCAAAAGCAGCGGGTAATGATAGCCATGGCAATGATATGCCAGCCTTCCCTGCTCATTTGCGATGAACCCACAACGGCGCTGGACGTAACAGTGCAAAGAACCATATTAGACCTCATAAAAGAATTGCAGCAGCAGCAAAACATGGGTGTTATTTTTATTACGCATGATTTGGGAGTGGTAGCACAGATTGCCAGCCGGGCCGCAATTATGTATAAAGGCGAAATAATTGAACAAAATACTGTAAGCGAAATTTTTAATCATCCGCAACAACCCTATACCAAGGCTTTGTTAGCTTGCCGCCCGGGCCTGCATCAAAAGAACGAGCGGCTGCCGGTAGTAGCAGACTTTTTAAATAAAAGCCAAAACCTTACTACCGGGGAAATAGCAGAACCAATAACACTAAGGGATATACAAACATCAAAAAGCTGCCTGCTGAAAGTTGAAAATTTAAATGTATCCTTTCCATCAAAAAAAAACTGGTTAGGCAAGCCGGTATCCGGTTTTAACGCAGTTAAGAATGTGTCCTTTGATCTGTTTGCGGGTGAAACCCTGGGCCTGGTAGGTGAATCAGGCTGTGGAAAAACAACGTTAGGCAGAACCTTGCTCCGGTTGATAACGCCGTCGTCCGGAAAAATTATATTTAACGGTGAGGATATAACAACCCTAAGCCAACAGCAGCTAAAAGTATTTCGTCAAAATGTACAACTCATTTTTCAAGACCCATATTCTTCTTTAAATCCAAGACTTACTATTGGTGCTGCAATAGCAGAACCTATAAAAAATTCTAAATTAGAAACAGATAGAATTAAAAGGAAAAAATTAGTAAACGAGCTGCTTGAAAAAGTGAACCTGTCTCCAAAAGTTGCTAATCGCTATCCTCACGAGTTTTCTGGTGGCCAGCGCCAGCGCATTGTAATAGCCAGGGCTTTAGGTTTGAATCCTTCTTTTTTGGTTTGTGATGAATCAGTATCTGCCCTGGATGTAAGTGTGCAGGCCCAAGTGCTCAATTTGTTGAATGATTTAAAAAAGCAGTTGAACTTAACCATGTTATTCATTTCACATGATCTCTCTGTCGTTCGATATATGAGTGACAGGGTGATGGTCATGAACAAAGGGGAAATTGTAGAAACCGGCAATGCAGAAGCCATCTACCAGCATCCGCAAAACGGATACACGAAACAACTATTAGCTGCAATCCCTAAAGTAAACGGGAACGTAGTATAAGTTATAGCACTCCAGGGTATTACTCCAATAATTTATTGCGCATGGCGTACATTACCAACCCTGCAATGGTTTTAGCGCCAATCTTTTGCTTCATATTTTGCCGGATGGTTTCAATAGTACGCGGACTTAGAAATACTTCCTTTGAAATTTCATCGGTAGTTTTATCGTCGGCAATGCATTTTAATATGCGCAACTCTTTTTCCGAAAACTTTATGGGCATTGGATAAAACTGCCGCACTGTTTTTTTGTGCTGCAATTTTAATAATACAGCCTTATTCACCAGGTCGTTAAAGTAAAAATCATCATTCATGCAGGTTAAAATGGCTTTATAAATTTCTTCTGCGTCGCTGGTTTTTGTTAAATAGGCATTGGCACCCA
>JAICHT010000226.1 GCA_025924755.1 Chitinophagaceae bacterium
ACTAAGTTGTCTTCTCTTATTTCCACTTCCTGCAGCGACCTTCCCACTACGATATATGAGATGGTTGGCGCATTTACATATTTTACAATAGCAGCCATCCGTACCTCTTTTTGAGGCTGCCAGGTTACCCAATTTTCTCTATTCGCTTTAGCATTTTCCAGCACTCCATCAGGTGGCCGTGGTATTGCATTATTTAAAAATCCTGAAGCTTTAACAGGCTGTTTATCTGCATTATACAAGTTGGCAAATACGGCCATGCTTTCCGATAAATCAATCGTATCAGCCGGAAATATAGTTGCTATACTACGGTTCTGTTCTAAGCGGGCAATCTGTATCTGCGGATCGTTAGCATTTGTGCGGTAGCTTTGCTGAACGGCGGCATACAGGAGCAACATAATAGTAGTAACTAATGCCAGGGCAGCGATATACGGTATGTTGGAAAGCTGTCTCATATTCTGAATTTTAAAAGTACTTTGTAATGCAAAGTATAAGTTGAAAAAATTTTACTTAATTCCTTTTATCATTTTTTCCAGAGCGTCTATATGTTGCGAAAAACTTTTTTCACCGGCTTTGGTAATAGAATAGGTGGTATTGGTTTTACGACCAATAAAACCCTTATGCACCTTTATAAATCCTTCTTCTTCCAGCGTTACCAGGTGAGAAGCCAGGTTGCCGTCGGTTACTTCCAGCATTTGCTTTAGATCGTTAAAACTTATTTCTTCATTTACCATTAATACGCTCATTACACCCAAGCGGATGCGGTTATCAAAAATTTTATTAAGTCCGTTAATAGGGTTTTTCATAATGCCGGTTATTGATTTCGCTCATAACGGTTCCACATAATAATGCCGTAAACAATATGTAAAAGGCCAAAGCCGAACGCCCAGAAATAAAGACCGTATTGCATGATCCACAAGTTGATAATGCCAATAGCTAACTGACAATAACCCAGGTAACGGATTTCCGGAAAGGTGTGGTTACTGGCATTTATTAAAGCCAACCCATAAAATAATAAACAAGCAGGCGCTATCAATCCATATAGGCCAAAGTTTACAAGGCGCAGTACAAACAAGCCGCCTACCAGCATGGGTACCGATACGGCAATCATCACTTTTTTTGCAGTGTAACCCCAAACAGGAATATTGGTTTTTTTGCTCCTGATATAAGTAAATAGAAATGCCGATATAAAAGCGGCAACAAAAGTGATGATTGCAACCACAAACAGTTCCTCCGATAGCCTGAACCGTCCGCCGATGCCTGATTGGTTGCCATAGTGCGAAAAGATAGAGCGGTCATTTAAAAAGTACGTGTCCATTTTTACTTTAGCAACCCATGCACCTATAAGGGCGCAACTGCCTGCTGCTATGCCGCTCCAGCCGCTTAGGCTTACAAATCGACTGCTTTTGTGCATCAGTTGTTTAATGTCCTGCAGCGTATGTAAATGAGCATTTTGGTCATCCATAAAAAGCGCTTTGTGACGCAAAGTAATACAGAAGGTTTGATATAAGCAACTAAATTTATTGGATAGCCGTGCCTATAATTTCAGCCGCTTTTTTCAACGCTTCATTCGATATGGTAAGTGGTGGTGAAATGCGCAGGCAGTTTGGTGCAAATAAAAACCAGTCGGTCAATACTCCTTTTTCAATACAGCTATCAATTACTTTTTTACAAGTTTCGAAAGAGTCAAATTCCATCGCGGCCCAAAGTCCAAACGACCGAATAGGAATTATTTTATCATGTGGTAAATTATTTATGAAGTATTCCATTTTAGCTGTAGCATCAGTAAAGAGGTTTTCTTCCAGCAGCACTTTAAAAGCGGCTAAGCCGGCCGCACAGCAAACCGGGTGCCCGCCAAACGTAGTAATATGGCCCAATACCGGGTTGTCGGTAAAGGCATCCAGTACCTTTTTATCGGCTATAAAAGCTCCCAATGGCATACCACCACCCAGTGCCTTACCCAGTAAAAGAATATCGGCTATTATATTAAAATGTTCAAAGCCCCATAGCTTCCCGGTACGTCCAAAGCCTGCTTGTATTTCATCCAATATCAGCAGCGTGCCGGTTTTGGTGCAGCGTTCCCGCAATGCCTGCAGCCATCCGTTTTGCGGTGCTACTATTCCGGCTTCGCCTTGTACTGTTTCGGCAATAACGCAGGCAGTTTGTTGATTGATCCTGCTAAGTTCCTCAAAAGAATTGTAAGGCAAATGTTGTATTCCGGGCAGTAACGGGCGGTACGCATTGCGCCAGTATTCGCTGCCAATGATACTCAATGCACCTTGAGTAGAGCCATGATAGGAGTTTTCGAAGGCTATGATATCCGTTCTGCCGGTTACTTTTTTTGCCAGCTTCATAGCACCTTCTACAGCCTCGGCACCGGAGTTAGTGAAGTACACCGAATTTAAAGAAGCTGGTAAATGCTGCGTCAAAAGATGGGCATATTGCACCTGTGGGCTTTGCACCAACTCACCATAGACCATAATATGCATATACGCTTCCAATTGCTGCTGTATGGCGGCTACCACTTTTGGATGGCGGTGACCGGTATTGGCTACGCTGATACCGCCAATTAAATCAATATACGTTTTACCGGATGCATCGGTAAGCATGCATCCTTCTGCTTTTACAATTTCTAATGCCAGGGGTGCGGTGGAGGTTTGGGCTACATGCTGTAAAAACAATTGGCGCAGGTTCATAAGGTAAAGGTAAACTGCTAATGAATTTTATGGTGATACGATTCTTGCACCTTTTTAAAAGCTGCTGCCTGATATGCCGTACAAGAGTGCGACGCAACAAAAGCATTATAGTAGTATTGCAGCCGGTTAAAATATACTATGTAACAACAAAAGGATATCGCTCCTTTCCCATTGTTTTTCAGATAAATTGTTTTTTGGATAGGTTGGCTACTTTTTTGTATCAATACCCAAAAATTCCACATGAAGAAAAAACTCACCTTTAAAGGGATATGGGACGTATTGAAGAAAGCGTTCAGTGGTTTTTCTGATGATAAAATAACCAAACTCAGCGCCTCGCTGGCTTATTATACGGTGTTTTCGTTAGGGCCCTTAATGATAGTTATTATTTTTTTAGGCAGCTTTTTCCTTGGCCACGAAGCAGTACAGGGTTCTGTTTACGGACAAATAGAAAATGTGGTAGGGCATAATGCGGCGCTGCAGGTACAGGATATTATTAAAAATGCATCCTTAAGCGGTAAAAGCGGTTTGGCGGCTACCATAGGTATCATTACGCTGTTAATTGGTGCTACCTCCATGTTTAGCGAAATGCAGGATTCCATTAATACCATTTGGGGGTTCAAAGCAAAACCCAGGCAAGGGATATGGCTTATGGTTCGCCAGCGCCTGCTGTCTTTTGGCCTTATCGGCAGCCTGGGCTTTTTATTGTTGGTTTCACTAGCCATTACCGCCGTTGTTGACGCATTAGGCTCAAGGCTTAAGGCGATGTTTCCGGATACGGCCATTGTGGTATTATATATTGTGAACCTCTTACTTACGTTGGGCGTTATCACCTGCTTATTTGCTGCTATATTTCGCGTATTGCCGGATGCAAAAATAAAATGGAAAGATGTATGGCCGGGAGCCCTTGCTACTGCCATACTGTTTATGCTGGGACGCCTGGGTATTTCTTTATACATCAGCAAAAGCGATATAGGCTCTACATATGGCACCGCCGGTTCGTTGGTAATTCTTTTGTTGTGGGTATATTATTCGTCTATTATCTTATACTTTGGCGCCGAGTTTACCAAGGCATATGCGGTTGCGTATGGTTCGGAAATTCATCCTGAAGATTATGCGGTTGCTACCCGTACGGTGGAAATAGAGGAAGGTCAGAAATCATTACAGCGCGTAGAAAAAAAGAAAGACGATGAAGCGGATGGCAAGGTGCCAACACCTACTACATCCAATGTGCCTTCAACTACTACTGTTAATGTGCCATCAACACCTCCACCAGTATATAACAGCAGAAGTTCGGCGCCATTAACGCACAACAACACAAAGCTGGTATCAAAAAAAGAATTCAAGCCGCTGGAGGTGTTGCAGATGCTGGGCGTGGTGCTGATTTATAAAATATTTCATTCATCCAAATCAAAATAAACCCAGTGTCAAAGTTTTCATTCTGAGGTCTATCTTTGCCCACTTATGGCAACAGATATTAACAGGTTTGCTGCAATTATTGCGCATTGTAAGGAGTATGGTTTTATTTTTCCATCAAGCGAAATTTATGATGGCTTAGCTGCTGTATATGATTATGGCCAGTGGGGTAGTGAACTGAAGAAAAACATTAAAGACTATTGGTGGAAAAGCATGACGCAGCTACATGAAAATATTGTAGGTATTGATGCGGCCATTTTTATGCATCCCACCACCTGGAAGGCCAGCGGTCACGTAGATAATTTTAGCGACCCGATGATTGATAACAAGGATAGCAACAAACGCTATCGCGTAGATCATTTGCTGGAAGCAAAGGCCGATAGTTTAGAAAAAGAAGGTCATGAAGACCAGGCTGAAATATTGCTGAAAGAAATGGATACGCTGTTGGCCGCAAATGATTTTGACGGATTGAAACGATTGATTGAACAATATAAAATTACGTGTACAGTTAGCGGAACCGGCAACTGGACGGAGGTTCGCCAGTTTAACCTGATGTTTTCCACTCAAATAGGAAGCGTAAGCGACGAGGCCTCTGAAATATACTTACGACCGGAAACAGCACAGGGCATTTTTGTAAACTTTTTAAACGTGCAAAAAACCGGCAGGATGAAAATTCCGTTTGGTATTGCGCAGATTGGTAAAGCGTTCCGTAACGAAATAGTAGCCCGCCAGTTTATTTTCCGGATGCGGGAATTTGAGCAAATGGAAATGCAGTTTTTTGTGCGTCCGGGTACGCAGAAAGAATGGTATGAACGATGGAAAGAACAGCGGATGCAATGGCATTTGAGCCTCGGCATTCCTGCTGATAAATATCGTTTTCACGACCATGTAAAGCTGGCGCACTATGCCGATGCCGCCTGCGATATTGAATACAATTTCCCGATTGGTTTTAAAGAAGTGGAAGGCATTCATTCCCGCACCGATTTTGATTTAAAAAGCCACCAGGAATACAGCAAAAAAAAGATGCAGTATTTCGACAACGATATTGATGAAGCTACCGGCAAACCTTACGGCAATTATATCCCCTACGTAATTGAAACTTCTATCGGCCTCGATAGAACCGTATTGATGGTATTAAGTGAAGCCTATGAAGAACAGGATTTAAGTACGGAAGATAGAAAAGACAGCCGGGTAGTATTGAAATTTCCTCCCAAACTGGCGCCTATAAAGCTGGCCATATTGCCGCTGGTAAAAAAAGACGGCCTGCCTGAAATTGCCCGGAGTATTATGGATACCTGCAAGCCGCACTTCCGTTGTTTTTACGAGGAGAAAGATACCATAGGCAAGCGTTACCGGCGCATGGATGCTATCGGTACGCCGTTTTGCATTACGGTAGATCATCAAACAAAAGAAGACAATACAGTTACCATTCGTTACCGGGATACGATGCTGCAGGAGCGAATTGCTATATCAGAGATACTAACGATTGTGCAGTCAGCCCTGTAATTTAGAATTGTAAACTTCTTTGGATCGTAATATACTGTCAATATAGTAAAAGTGGATTGTCCTAACGACAATACAAAATGTATAATATTAAAGGATTGAGTATCAATAGCAGGAACACTTGCAACCTTACGCATAATAACATAAATTAGCGTGTTAGCGGCGACTTCAGTTATTCACTAATCTATAAAAAGTAAGTAGTAGTCATTCTTTAAGAAAATATCTCGCTGGTATATGGACGGACAGAAAGTAAATATATTTTTAAAAAGAAACAAAAGGTATCTCCCTATAATAATTTTGTTGTTATGTGCTATAGCAGGTACGTGGGGGATTATCAGGCAAAAGAGAT